>JAQCGR010000143.1 GCA_027619995.1 Pseudomonadota bacterium
GCCGCGACCATCAATCCGGCGGCCGAACTCGGTCTGGTCAAGGTCAAGCGGCCCGAGGGCGTTCCGCCCGGCGTCCGTGTTTTCCGACTCCCGTCCGGACGCGGCATCGCCTTTGCCGGAACGGTCGGCGCGCGCCGCGATGACTGGCGTTGGGCCACGGCTCGCGATGGTCAGATCCCCGCCGGCGCCTATCCGGCGGCGCGCCATCTGGCGGGACCGGCATATGTCTGCCGAGCGCCCCATCGCGGCGGTGTCCATCCCGGCTATCTCCCCCCGGGCGGGACGGCCTGTCATATCGCCTCCGGTGGGCGCCATTATCGGATGAAGACCTATGCCGTGCTGACCGGAGAGAATGACGATTTTGCCTGGCAGCGCAGCCAGAGCGCCTCCGCCCCTTCCGATGGCGTCGTGGGCGGCGAAAGCGGTGGAGAGACTTACCTGATCTGCCGTTCGATGGTCGGCGGCGTCGAATTGATTGGCAAGCTGGAGAACGGTTTCTGCCGCATCGGCTTCGAGGGCCGGGAGGAGACCGCGTCTTCCTATGAAATCCTCGTCGGACAGTGAGAGAGGGCGCCATGAAATATAGAGCTATCCGTGTTCCGGCCTGGCTTGCGGTCCTGACGGTCGGCTTCGTGTTGAACGCCGCGATGGGGCCCGCGGCGCGTGCAGACGCCGCCCTGGCCGTCGCCTATCAGTCCTGGGGGCTGTGCGCCGATTATGCGACGCCCGCCGAGGCCGAGAACTGCGCCATGCGGATGTGTCAGGCGGAAAGTCGCGCCAATTCAAATGCTTGTGAGATTATCTTCGCCTGCGATAGAGGCGGCTTTGGCGCCCTGGCGGCGAGCCCCGACTCGGAATTACTGGGTGCCGCCTGCGGGCATTTCTCGCCCGAATCGGCTGCGGCGTCCGCCATCAAGCAATGCACCGATGGCGGGCCTGGCTGCGGTGTCGTTGCCCAATGGCAGGATTACAAAGGCGCCGATCCGGCGGTCGTGCCCAAGGGCATCGAATAGCGGCTCGATGAACGTTTTTCTCCAGGGTCCTGCAGGCGATCCTGAATGACTTCCGGCCCGCCACCCTTGCAGGGGACGGGCCGGAACCTTGTTAGAGCGACGGGCGTTACGACCCGTCACGGCCTAGGCTAGACGGGAGCCACCGCAGGTGTACTTGGTGCCGTGCCTCTCATCGAGGGCCTCGTCGGCGACATCGTCGTCATAAATGGTTTCGAATTTCATATCGTCCGACATATCGCTCTCCAAGTTTGAGAAAACGGCCCGGCTCGCAACAGGTGACAGCCCGGCCCCCAATCAACCACAGGCACCGGAATCTATCGAAACGGATCGATGGCAGGGGCCAGGGCCAATGTATAATAATAGTTGTATATTTGCTCTTCGATGTCAATTGCCATGGCGGAGCGATGCGGTTCGCGGTTAGCGCCGGTCGGGCCAAGGCCCCGACAGTGTTCCGGTGTGTTGGTGCCTGTTCGGCCAGCGGCCGGGGCAAAATATGTATGAGAAATTTTTAGGCGGACGACCGGCCTAGTCCCAGCGCGCAGTCTCGTATTTCGCGATGCGATCGGGGTCTAAATCGACCCCGAGGCCGGGACCGTCCGGGATGACGATTTCGCCATTCGCGACCGGGAAGGGCGCCGCGAGGACATCCTCGGCGAGGTAATAGGTCGGCTGGTAGAATTCGCAGCCCAGCGAGATGTTGCGCGTCGCCGCGATCATCTGCGCGCCCGCCATGCAGGACAGGCCCGTCTCGAACATGCTCCCGCCATAGCAGGCGATGCCGGCCGCCTCGGCGATGGTGGCGATGGCCCGGGCCGGGCCCATGCCGCCCGATTTGTGGATCTTGACGCTGAACAGATCGGCCGCGCGCAGGCCGACCGCGCGCAGGGCGTCGGTTGGGTCGAAAACGCTTTCATCCGCCATCAGCGGCGTGTCGAGCGCGGCGGCCAGATCGGCCATCACGTCCATCTTGTCGGCGGGCACCGGTTGCTCGATGAAGGTGGGGGCGAAGGCTTCGACGTCGCGCAGCTTGGGCAGCGCGTCCCAGCATTCGAGGCCTTGGTTGAAATCGACCCGCAGATCGACATCGTCGGGCATGACCTCGCGCAGCCCCTCCAGCCGCGCCAGGTCCTTGGCATGGGTCGAGAAGCCGGTCTTCACCTTGAACAGCCGTAGACCGTCCGCCAGCAGGGCGGGCAGGACCTCGAGATCCCTCTCGAATTCCGGATTGGCGATCGAAATGCTGAGGGGAACGGTGTCGCGCACCTTGCCGCCGAGCAGGACATGGACCGGCGCGCCGACCGCCTTGCCGACGATGTCGTAAAGCGCCATTTCCAGGGCGGCCTTGGCTTCTGGGCTATGCACCACGGCGCGTCGCGCACGACCCATGATGTCCTCGATGCGGAAGGCGTCGGCGCCCACCACGAAGGGCCGGAAATGCACGTGTAGCGCGCCCACCGCGGCCTCCGCGGTGCCGGTGAAGACGGCCCAGGGCGCAGCCTCGCCCCAGCCGGTGATACCGGCATCGGTGGTCAGTTCCACGAAGACGTTGGTAACCCCGTCGGCCACGGTGCCCACGCCCTGGCTGCGGGCGGAGCGCACGGGCAGGTGCAGGGTGCGAACGGTCATACCGGTGATGGTAAGCGCGGCCACGGGCGGAATCCTCCTCGGCTTGTCAGGGCTGTCCGCCCGGACCATTCTGCCGCCCGCGCGAAACAGGGCAAGCGAGAGACCGGAGCATGGCGGAAAACGACGGCTGGATCGAAGTGCTGCGGGGCATCGTTACCGAGCGGCACATCGACTTCAACAAGCATGTCTCGGTGGTGGCCTATTTCGCCCTGTTCGACGACGGCGCGACCTACATGCTGCGCCGGGCGAATATGCACTATGTCGACATTCATCCGCGCAACCTGGGCATCGTCACGGTCAAACATGTCGTGCGCTACCTTGATGAAATGCTGGAGGGCGATCCCTTCGTCATGATGGGCGCCTATACCAGGATGGGACGATCAAGCCTGCGCTATCTGCAGAAAATGTATAACGAGCGCACCGGCGAGATCGCCGCGACCCTGGATACGATCGAAGCCATGATCGATTTCACGGCGCGGCGCGCGACCGCGATTCCCGAGGATATCCGCGCCCATGTCGAGCCCATGCTGGTCGGCATGACGGACGAGGATCGAGAGTTGTTCGGGGAATAGCCTGAAATACGAAACCGCCGCGGATTGCTCCGCGGCGGTTTCTAACACTGGATTGCTATGATGGCTGAGCCGTTCAGCCGCCGCGTTGGGCCAGAATCTGGCCGAGTTGAAGAACATCCTCGACAACGTCCAGGACCGCGCCGGTCGTGCCGTCGGTCACGATCAGACGCTTGCCGTTCAGATTGAACCCGTAGCGCGGGAAACGATTTTTCAGATCGGTGGTCAGGCGCTTCTGCAAACCGGGCGGCAGGCTGCCGGTTTCCTCGACCTGCTTGGCCAGACCCGGGGGCAGGCTGCGCCGCTTGGCGAGGCCGGGCGGCAGACCGTCCTTGTTTTTCTTACCGCCACTTTCGACGGCTTCCTCCTGGTCGACGCCCAGGACATCCAGGATGATTTCGCCGATGACCTCGCGGCCACGACGGGTGACCCGGGTCTGGCCGGTCTCGTCGATGACGACGACTTCGTCGTCTGTCAGCGCGTTGTGGGTTTTCGACACGGGTTTTTCGGTGCTCTTGTCTTTGTCCTTCGCGTGGTCGGACGGGCCCTTGGCAAAGGCCGCGGGTGCGGCGAGGGCGATAGCCAGCGTCAGGCCGATGGCGGACAGCCCACCCCTTCGTTCCAGTATTCGCATCATGACGATCTCCCTTTGGCGCTGCAGTTTCGTCGCTCAAGTGTCGGAATTGGGCCAGAATCGCACTCTAGCTTGTTCTCTGCGCAGGCGATTAACCCAGGCTAAGGCGCCGACGATCAGCCTGTTGTTTCCTGGGTCCGTCCCATGAAGGACGAGGCGGAACCTGGACCCAAACAATGGAAGGACCGGGGATTATGTATGGCAAGAATAAGATGATATTTGCGGCGTTTGCCGTGCTGGCGGTCAGCGCCTGCGTGCAACCCGGACCGAGCGTCGTGCAATCGACGGCGCCGACGGTGACCTATCGATATGATGGAACGCAGCAGCAGTTCATCGAGACGTCGCGCCAGGCCGACGATTTCTGTGCCGGTTATTCCGGCAACGCGGGCTTAAAGGAAACCTATCGCAACGGCCCCGACTATTTTGCGGTCTATTCCTGCAAATAGGCGTTCGCCCAACGCCGTCGGATGTTTGATGTTGTGAGCGGTCCCAGCGCGCTGCTTCCGTAATCGCTCCTGAGTTCGCGCCCGACTTTCGATTTGAACTCGGCGCCTCCCCGGCCCATTCTGGCGACTGAGCCGCCAGGAAAAGGCGGCCATTGAAAACAGGGGGGATAGATGAGCGAAAATTCGACCGGAACGGCCGGTACGGTTCAGCAATCCGGCGATCTTCCACCGAACATGGTCTATTGCACGACCTGCGGCGCGCAGATTGCGCAATCCGCCGCGACCTGCCCGAAATGCGGCGCGGTCAATGTCAGCAATCCGGCGAAGACCTCCGAGAAGGGGATGGTTCCAGCCGCGCTGCTCTGCTTCTTCTTCGGGGTTATTGGCTTCCATCGCTTCTATGTCGGCAAGATCGGCACGGGCATCCTGATGATTCTGACCGTCGGTGGCTTCGGCATCTGGACCGTGGTCGATTTCGTCATGATCATTGTGGGCAGCTTCAAGGACAAACAGGGCCTGCCGCTCAAGCGATGAGCACCGTTTTCTGCTCTCAATGCGGAAAATCCATTTCGGCGGACGCCGGTTTCTGCCTGAATTGCGGCGCGGCGAATGCCGCTATGGGGCAGGGTGCCGGCGCATCCGTCAGCGACCGGAAATATGGTGTTGCCGTCATGCTCTGCGGCATTTTCGGCATTCTGGGCGTGCACCACTTCTATCTGGGCAACCATCTGAACGGGTTGTTCGACCTGGGTCTGTTCATCGGCATGATCATCTGTTTCGTTCTGGCGGGTGGTCAGGACGGCGGAACCCTGGCGATGCTCGGGATCGCGTTCCTGCTGACCGATATCATTCACACGATGGCGGTGTTCTATCTCCTCATCGTGGGCAAACAGCGCGATGGACAGGGCCGGCTGGTGACCTATGAAAGGACTGCGGCCTAACGACGCAAGGCCGTGAATCGAAAGGGCCATCCCCATCGGGATGGCCCTTTCTTTGGCTCAGGACATACCTGGCCGCGCCTAGTACGGCTTGTCGCCCGCGGCGGTCGTTCGGTGCATCAGCCTGTGCATGTCATGGGGATGGTCCGGCACGACGTAATGCATCAGGCAGCGGTTGTCGAACATGACGACATCGCCGACGCGCCAGCGGTGGCGATAGACGAGGGCCGGCTGCACCGCATGCTCGTAAAGGAAGGCGAGGACGCTCTTGCTCTCTTCCTCTTCCAGTTCACAGATCCGCGCGACGGAGGGCATGTTGACGTAGAGAGATTTGCGCCCGGTTTCGGGATGGGTGCGGATGACCGGGTGGAAGACCGGCGGGGCGATTTCCGTGATCGGCTTGTTGTTGGCTCGCGCATTGTTCTTGCGCTGTACATAGGCCGCCGAATGTTCGGCCGTCAGCCCGTCGAGAAACCGCTTCATCGGTTCCGACAAGCGCTCATAGGCCATGTACTGGTTGGCGAACATCGTATCGGCGAAGCCTTCCCAGCAGGCGCGGCAATGGAGCACGCTGCCCAGCGGGGGTTTCTCCCCGAAGGTGATGTCCGAATGCCAGACATCGTTCTTGCCGTTGAAGAATTGCCCGGCCTTGTGCTCCAGCACGAGAACCTCGGGAAAGCCCTCGATCTGGCCCGTGCGGTAATAGGGATGCTGCTCGACAGGCCCGAACATCTCGGTGAAGGCGATCAGGCGGTCGGGGGCGAGATCCTGGTCCCGGAAGACGATCACGTAATTCTCGAGAAAGGCGCGGCGGATTTCCGCGACCGTGGCATCGTCGACGGGCTTGGACAGATCGACGCCGCCGAGTTCGGCGCCCAGGGCACCGCACATCCGGCGGACCGTGATTCGCGAATAGGGCGCGGCTTCCGCGCTCTCCGTCCCCGATGCTTCTTGGGCCGCATGGCTCATTCTTCGTCCCTCGAAATCGCTCTTTCCAATTCGTTCAGTGACGCTACTGCGCATAAGCGGTGTCCGCCATACCCGAATTCCGTGCGCCCCAGCGACGGCCGGTTAGAACGGCCGGTCACCCGTGGCGGTCGTCCGGTGCATCCGCCGGTGCATATCGTGCGGATGATCGGGCACGACATAGTGCATCAGGCAGCGATTATCGAACATGACGACATCGCCGACGCGCCAGCGGTGGCGGTAGACGAAGACCGGCTGCACCGCGTGCTCGTAAAGGAAGGCGAGCAGATTCGCGCTCTCTTCCTCCGCCAACTCGCGGATGCCGATGGTGAAGGTCGAATTGACATAGAGGGATTTTCGCCCGGTTTCCGGATGGGTGCGGACAACCGGATGCGCGATCGGGTCGGCGATCGTCTCGATACGCTTGTTATAGGGGTGGGCGTTGTTCTTGCGCTGCAACAACTCGGCCGAATGTTCGGCCGTCAGCCCATCGAGAAACCGCTTCATCGGTCCCGACAGGCGCTCATAGGCCAGATATTGGTTGGCGAACATCGTGTCGGCGAAGCCTTCCCAGCAGGCGCGGCAATGCAGAACGCTGCCCAGCAGCGGCGTTTCGCTGAAGGTGATATCCGAGTGCCAGATATCGTTCTTGCCGTTGACGAACTGCCCGGCCTTGTGTTCCAGGACCAGGATTTCCGGATAACCTTCGATGGGGTTCGAGCGATAGAGCGGATGCTGCTCGACAGGACCGAAAATCTCGGTGAAGGCCATCTGGCGGTCGGGCGGGAGGTCCTGGTCCCGGAAGGCGATGACGCTGTAGTCGAGGAAGGCCCGCCGGATTTCGCCGACCGTGGCCTCGTCGAGCGGTTTGGAAAGATCGACGCCGCCGATTTCCGCGCCCAGGGCGCCGCATAACCGGCGGACGGTGATTCGGTCATAGGGGGCGGCTTCGCCCATTGTTTCCGCCGCCAAGAGTTCCTGGGCCGACTGACTCATCCTTCGTTCCTCGCACCAAACTGGTTGATGTGGTGACGATAACGCTACTGCGGATTGGTCCTGTTCGGTATATATTAGGTGGGCATGGATGACATGCTTTCTGCTTATGGGGTGTTCGGCGCTTGGATATTCGCCAACTCCGTTATTTCACCGCGATCGCCGACGAGGGCAGTATTTCCCGCGCCGCCGTCCGGCTGGGGGTCGCCCAGCCCGCGATCAGCCGCAGCGTCGCTGCGTTGGAAGCCAGCGTCGGGGTGCCGCTGCTGATCCGCCACAGCCGGGGGGTGCGCCTGACGCCGGCAGGCGAATCCCTGCTCGGCCATGCCGAAACCGTCATCGGGGCCCTGGCGGAGGCGGAGTGCGATCTGGCCGCCTTGCGCACGGCGCCGGGCGGCATGGTGTCGATCGGTATGACTCCGGCCCTGGCGGCCAGCCTGGGACCGCGCCTCGTCGGCAAGTTCCAGCGCCGCCACCCTGACGTGCTGGTCCGCATGGTCGAGGGCTTCGGCGCCCATCTGCGCGAACAGCTTGCGAAGGGCGCGGTCCATGCCGTGCTGATGTACAACGCGCCGAAGCTGAAGGAATTCCAAACCGAGGATCTGTTCAGCGCGGACGACCATCTCGTCGGCCCCAAGGGTGCGGCGGCGGTGGCCGGAGACACCATCCCCTTCGCGGCGATTGAGGGCCTGCCCCTGACCTTGTCCCGGCCGGACAACGCCACGCGCCGGCGCTTCGACCGGGTCTGCCGCCAGATCGGCATGACCCCGCGCATCCTGGTCGAGACGGACAGCCCGGTTTCGATGCGTGCCCTGGTGCTGGACCAGGAGATGTTCACCCTGCTGCCCTATTCGACCTTGCAGACCGATGTGCTGGCCGGCGTGGTCGATTCCGCCCGGGTCGTCAGGCCGACCTTGCCGAGTCTGTTGTCCCTGACGACGGCACCCTGGATGCCACTCAGCGATGCGGCGCGCCATCTCGTCGAAATGGCGCGGCGGGAATTGCTGGCGATGGCGCGGGAGCGCAGCTGGCTGATCCCCGGCGGCATGGATCGTCCCGACGGCGAGGGGCGCGAGGCGTCTCTTTCGAGCTTGTAGGGATCAGACCGGGGTCTATAGAGACCGGGCGACCAGTTCCTT
>JAQCGR010000144.1 GCA_027619995.1 Pseudomonadota bacterium
GCCTGCGTTGCCGTAGATTTCCTGGTTGAGTTCGGCTGCTACCTTTCGGTGCCGCTGGGGTAGTGCGGGAGCCGTCCCGACCGTCTGCGCGCTGCCCTGCGTGCCACATCCTGGAACATTTGGGCGGCGGCGGGGGGGGTGGACTCGTCTTCCTCAATCGATAACGATCAGCTCGCGCGGGCTTTTGGTCAACGCCTCGTAGCCGGTTGCCGTGGTGTTGAATGTCTGGGTGATGGTCACGCCGGTCTCTCCGATCCAGATCCCCGCCATGACGTGGAAGACCATGCCCTGCTCGAGCACGGTCTTGTCGCCCTTGCGCAGGCTCGCGGTCCGCTCGCCCCAGGTCGGGGCATAGGCGATGCCGGTGGGATAGCCGAGCCGGGCTTCTTTCTCGATACCCGCTTTGGCCAGGGAGGCGCGCCAGGCTGCCTCGACCTCCTCGCAGGTCGTGCCCGGCTTCACGACGCCGAGCGCGGCCTCGGTCCCTGCGACCACCCTGTCGGCGAAGTCGCGATAGTCCTGTGCCGGCTTGCCCAGATAGAAGGTCCGGCTGATCGGGCAGTGATAGCGGCGGCACACCCCGGCCATCTCGATATTGATCGGGATATCGTTGCCCAGAAGCTTGTCGTTCCAGGCCGGATGCGGCTCGTTGGCCCGCGGTCCTGCGCTGATCAGTGGCGCGCCCGAACTGGGCATGCCACCGAATTTCTCGGTGCCCTTCAATTGGACCGCGACGATGGCGGAGGCGAGATCGCATTCCCGGATATCCGGGCGCGCGGCGTTCTTCGCCGCCTCGACCATCAGATCGGTGGTCGCGCCGGCGGCGCGCATATAGTCGAGCTCCTGTTCGCTTTTGACGATGCGGACCCAATTGACGAGCAGCTCCGCATCCTCGAAGCGAGCGTTGGGCAGGGCCTTCTGAAGCTGCGCATGAGACCGGGCGGTGTAATAGTAAGCGCCCATCTCGACGCCGATCGTGGCCTTGCCCCACCCCTTCTCGGCCATCATCCTGCCGATGAAGTCCATCGGGTGGCGCTCCGTCGACTGCACGTAGTGATCGGTGTAGGGGATAATGTGATCGGCCGGCAGATAGGTCGTGCTATGGGCCGAGACCGCGTCCATGAACCGGCCGGTCCAGATCGGCAATTCCGAATCGAGCGCCACGACGACCGCCTGGACGACATAAAAGGAATAGGCGTCGTAGCCGGTCAGGTAATTCATGTTCGACGGTTCGGTCACGACGAGGACATCCATGCCCTCCGCCGTCATCCGTTTCTTCACCGCCGCCAGTCTCTTGGCGTATTCCGTGCGTTCGAAGTTCAAACTGGCCATTGATCTCTCCCCCAATCTTTCGCGCGCCCTGGCCGGGCGGCGGTCCAAACCCTGCGACGATAGGAAAATTGGCGCGCCCGGCAGGACTCGAACCTGCGACCCCCGGATTAGGAATCCGGTGCTCTATCCTGCTGAGCTACGGGCGCCTTTGCGCCGGGGATTATAGCACGATGGGAGGGCCGTCACCCATAGTCGGCGGGCCGGCGCGACCGGAAAGGTTAGTCGCTGAAAATCTTCGAGAGCGGCGTGGAATAGCTCAGCATCACGATCTCGGTGCCGGGATTCCTGTCGCCGAGCCCGGCATTGGAGACGTGATTGATCATGACGCCGATGCGCGAGCGATCGTCGAAACGATAGGCCAGTTCGCCGGAGGAGCGGAACTCCAGCCAATAGCCCAGTTCCTTGCCGTTGCCGTCGGCGTAGACGCCTGGGGCGAAGCCGAAGGTCAGGACGATGCGGCGGCCGAAATAGATATCGGTCAGGATGCCGCCATAGCCGTGGAAGGCGCCGTCCGAGGTGCCCATCATACCGCCGAAGGGCTTGAAGATCAGAAAACGCTCGCCGCCACGCACTTCGAAGGCGAAGGCGCCGGCCACATCGTCGTCCTTGAAGACGTTGTAGACGCCGCCCTGGACGGTGAAAAGAGTAGGGTCGTCCTCGGCTGCGGCGATATCCGCTGCGCCAGCCCAGGCAACCAAAAAGAAGAAGGCGACCGTAAGCCGCCGAACCATAGAAAACATTCTCGCCGTACCCCCACATACCGTAGCGAGTTTTATCGATACACCGCGAACGGCTCGCGCATTCTAAGAGTTTCGCATTTTTGCGCAACAGCGTGGGTTGCGGCCGTCCGGTAAGGCTTCTTCTTTCGGTTTTAGGATTCGCCGGCCGGTCAACTCCGGACCTTGAACTCCTCCATCGCGGCGACGAGGCCGGCGCGGATGCCCGGCTCCATGGCGGAATGGCCGGCATCGGGAACGACGCGATAGACCGCCTCCGGCCAGGCCGCGGTCAATTCCTCCGCCGTGCGGATGGGGCAGACGATGTCGTAACGGCCCTGGACGATGACGGCCGGGATGCCGCGAATCCGGTCGACCGCCTCGAGCAGCGCGTTCTCCGGCAGGAAGACGTCGTTGACGAAGAAATGCGCCTCGATCCGGGCCAGGCCCAGGGCCATGCGGTCCGCCTTGAACCCGGCCACGGTCTCGGGGCTGGGCAGCAGGGTGGAACAGGCGCCTTCATAGGCGCTCCAGCTCTGCGCCGCCGCCATATGCACTGCCGGATCCGGATCGATCAGGCGGCGATGGTAGTTGGTCAGCAGATCGCCGCGTTCCTCCGGCGGCAGATGCTCGGCGAAGCGGCGCCAGTTCTCGGGGAAGATCGCGCGCATGCCGTAGAGGAACCAGTCGATCTCGAATTTGCGGCAGAGGAAGATACCGCGCAGGCAGAGACCGATGGCCCGCTCGGGATGGGCCTCGGCATAGGCGATGGCCAGGGTGCTGCCCCAGGAGCCGCCGAAGACGAACCAGCGCTCGATCCCCAGATGGCGGCGTAGTTTCTCGATATCCTCGACCAGATGGCCGGTCGTGTTGTTCGACAATTCGCCCAGGGGGGTGGAGCGGCCGGCGCCGCGCTGATCGAAGATGACGATGCGGTAATGGCGAGGATCGAAGAAGCGCCGATGCGCCGGGCTGCATCCCGCTCCCGGCCCGCCATGCAGGAAAACCACGGGCACGCCTTCCGGGTTTCCCGACTGCTCCCAATACATCTCATGGGGCGGATCGAGGACCATCCGGCCGGTCTCGAAGGGCTCGATGGCGGGGAACAGGTCTTCTCGGGCCATGGGCGCGCCTCAGCTTGGGAATCGGAAGGCCCGACTATGGGCGATGGCGGCGCTATGATGAAGGGCGATGACCGTGTTTTCCCGCAATCTCTGCGCCCTGCTTTGCGCGCTTTCCTGGGCTGTCCCGCCGGCCGGCGCCGAACCCCTGCGCGCTTCCGCTGCCGCCGATGGCGAGACCGTGATTCTGGCGGATGGGTCGGCCCTGCGTCTGGCGGCGGTGCGCGTGCCGTCCGGGGAGGCGGGAGCCGGGCGCGAGGCCGCCCTGGCCGAAGCGGCGCGGGCCGAACTCGACGCTATGGTCCAGGATCGGACTATCCTGCTCGACGGGCCGGCCCGCTTCGACCGCCACGGTCGGCGGGTCGCCCTGGCGCGATTCGAGGACGGCGCCGTCCTGCCTTTCGCCCTGCTCTCGGCAGGCCTGGTCCGGGTCGAAGTCCCGAAAGAGGCGGCGGAAGGATTGGAGGCTCTCTACGCGGCCGAGGCGGCGGCGCGGTCGGCGGGGCGCGGCTTCTGGGGACGGCCTGAATTCGCCGTGCTGGACGCGGCGGCGATTCCTGCCGAACGGCGCGGCGGCTTCGCGATCGTCGAGGGCCGGGCGGTCGAGGCCGCCGAACAGGCTGGGCGCGGCTATCTCAATTTCGGACCAGACTGGAAGGCCGATTTCACCGTCACCGCCGCGCCCCAGGATCTGCGTGAGATCAAGCGCACGGGCGTCGACTGGGCGCAGTATGCCGGCAGGACGCTGCGCGTGCGCGGTTGGCTGGAAGACTATAATGGTCCGATGATCGAGATCGGAAGCGCCGCCGCAATTGAGGTGCTGGACGAATGAGCGCGACCTGTCGGTCATCGCGCGCGACGCTCGTCGCCGTCGGCCTGGCGCTTCTCGGCGCGCTCGGCGGTTGCTCGGCCAATCCCGCGACGGGCGAGACGAGCTTCACCGGCTTCATGTCGCCCGAGCAGGAGGCGCGGATCGGGCAGGGCGAGCATCCCAAGATCCTGCAGGAATTCGGCGGCACCTATCATGACCCGGCCCTGCGCGCCTATGTCGAGGGAATCGGCCAGCGCCTGGCGGCGGTGTCGGAGATGCCGAATCTCGGCTTCACCTTCACCGTTTTGAACTCCGATATTGTCAACGCCTTCGCTCTGCCGGGCGGTTATGTCTATGTCACCACGGGCCTGATGGCGCTGGCCGGCAACGAGGCGGAACTGGCGGGGGTGATTGGCCATGAGATCGGCCATGTCACGGCCCGCCATGCGGCCCAGCGCTACAGCCAGACCGTTCTGGCCCAGCTCGGCACCGGCTTGCTTGGCGCGGTTACGGGCAGCCGGGGCCTGACCGAAACCGGCGCGGTCCTCGCCCAGGGCGTCCTGGCGGGCTATTCGCGCGAGCAGGAAAGCGAGGCCGATACCCTGGGCACCCGCTACCTCGCCCGTGCCGGCTACGACACCCGCGCCATGGCCAGCTTCCTGGCCAGGATGGAAGATTACAGCCGCTTCACCGATACCCTCGCGGGCCGCGCCGACGGCGACCGCTACAGCCTCTTCGCGACCCACCCTCGCACGGCGGCGCGGGTCGAGGATGCCATTCGGGTGGCCCGCATCGACTATCCGCCGCCAGCCGAGCCGATGGTCGGGATCGAGACCTATCTGCGCCGCATCGACGGACTCTATTACGGCGGCGACCGAGTCAACGGCTTCATCTGCGACCGCCAATTCGTTCATCCGGCCCTGGGCTTCCGCTTCGTCGTGCCGCGCGGCTATCAGGTCTTCAACGGCTCGACGGCCGTCTCCGCCATCGGCCCTGAGGGCGCGCGCATCGTCTTCGACCTCGCCCTCCAGGTGGGGGATTGGAGCGTGGCGGATTACGTCACGCGGGTCTGGGCGCCCGGTCTGCGCTTCCGGCGCTTCGATACCTTCACGATCGACGGGCTCCCGGCAGCGACCGGCACGACGCGGGTCGATTCGGATAGGGGGCCGCTCGACATGCGCCTCGTCGCGATCAAGGCGCGGCGCGACAAGACCTACCGGTTCCTGTTCGTCAGCCCGCCGGGGGCCACCGATGCGCTCGATCCCGGCTTTCGAGGTTCGGTCGCGAGTTTCCGCGAGATAACCGGGGCTGCGGCGGCCGAAGCCGAGCCCTACCGGGTGCGCGTCCGGGCCGTCGCGCCCGGCGAGACGATTGCGAGCATCGCCGCCGCGATGCCCTATGACAGCTACCAGGTGGAGCGGTTCATGGTCCTCAACGGCCTCACCCCCGGCATGAGGCTGGAGCCGGGGCGATGGGTCAAGACCGTCGGGGACTGATCGCCCTCAGGGGCGCATGCCGGCGAAGAGGCCGATATTGCCGTGCAGATGCAGGCAGCTGGGGGCGAGGCCCGCATCTTCCATCCAGGCGAAATAATCCTCGAACCGAGCCGGGCGGTTCCGCTCGCCCATATCGGCGATATAGCTGTCGAAATCCACGGCGCTGCGCATGGGGCTGCCATAGATCCGTTCGATCCGGTTCCACAGGGCGATCTGCAGGGGGAACAGCGCCGGCCGGTGCAGGCGGATGCGGTCGAGAATGAACAGGGCGCCGCCCGGGGCGAGGCGCTCGGCGGACCAGCGGATCGCCGCGATTTTGGCCTCGTCCGGCAGGTCGTGGAAGGTCAGCACGGTGTAGATCGCCCGGTAGGGTCCCGCAGGCACGTCCAGGTCGGCGAGGTCTTCGAGATTGCCTTCGACCAGATCGAGCGCCTTCACCCGTCCGGCCAGGGTCTCGCGCGCCGCGTCCAGCGACTCGGCCTTCAGGTCGATTCCGGTCAGGCTGATAAGGGGCGTCTTGTCCAGGATCAGCCTGGCGACATAGCCGGTGCCGATGCCGAGATCAAGCACCCGGTCGCCCTCGCCCGCGCGGTCGGCGACCAGATCGGACAGGATGTCGAGTTGTTCGGCTCGGGTCGGATGGCTGCGGATCGGGTCTTCGGGCGGGTTGCGCGGCATTTCGATGGGCGGCATGGCGTCTTCCAATCTGATCTGTGGGATCGGCTACATCGTCGGGATGGCCGAGGATGGCGAGCCGGGAGGCCCGAAATCGCGCGGCTGCAGCGAGGCCTGGAACCAGGTGACGAAACTGTAGATATCGAAGACCGGCACCCCGAGCCGGGCGCGCAAGGCGCGGGCATAGGGCACCATATTGGTGCATTCGAGGACGATGGCGCCGATATCCGGGGCCTTGGCCATCAGCCGGTCGCCGGCCTCCAGGATATCCTGTTCGGCGGCGGCGCAGTCGAGTGTCATTTCGTTCTGCATCAAGACACGGGTGAATACGCGGCCGCCATCGGTGCCTTCGATCGGCGTGTCCAGCGGCACCCGGGCGGCCTTCAGATGGGCCTCGGTCAGGGTGTTCGCGCTGACCGTCAGCACACCGACCCGCTTGCCCGGCGGCAGCAGGGCCTGGACCGAAGGCACCTGCATCATGCTGGAGGTCGCGACGGGCACGTCGCAATGGGCGGCGATCTGGTCCTGGAACAAGCTGAGGAAGCCGCAATTGGTGGTCAACCCGTCGGCGCCCATGGCGACCAGTTCGGCCGCAGCCTCAAGAAAGACGTCGAGCAGGCCGGGCGAGCCCTTGAGGACCACCTGTTCCGGTGTGGCGCCGCGCACGATCTTGTAATGCACCGGAAAGGGCCAGGTTGTGGCATTGCCCATATCGCCCGGAATGCGGGGGAAATGGGTTTGCAGCATCAGGATGCCGACGCTGGCCCCGTAGACCCCCTTGCCGCCATGGGCGACCCTGTCGCTGTTCGTTCGCACCTGTGTCTCCGCTCCCGTTTCGTTGCCTGGCGGCGGAGTCTGCACGGCCCGGGCCGCGCCGACAACGGCCCCGCTTGCACGGCGGTCATGCGTGGATAAAGTCCCGCCCCATGAGCACACCCCCCAATGCTCCAACGGATCTCGGCGAACTGGCCGTCCGGCCCGAATGGATTGACTACTCGGGCCATATGAACATCGGCTATTACCAGCTTGCCTTCGAGTTGAGGGCTTGGGCCCTGTTCGAACCGATGGACCTTTCTCGTGCCTATCGCGAACGCACCAACAACGCGGTCTTCGCCCTCGAGAGCCATATCGCTTTCCTGCGTGAGGTCCGCGAGGGCGCGTTTCTGCGCTTCGAGGGCCAGCTGCTGGGCCATGACGCCAAGCGGATCCGCGCCTTCTACCGCATGTTCCACGCAGATGAGGGCTATCTGGCCGCGACCAACGAGGTCATCTACGTCCATATCGACCTCGATATCCGGCGCTCCTCGCCCCTGCCGCCGGACCGGGCCGCCGCCTTGGACACGCTCTGGGCGGAGCATAAGGAACTGCCCTGGCCTGACCAGGCCGGAAGCAGCATCGGATTTTCCAAGAAGAAATAGGCGATCGGCGGTTTCGGTTCAGGCGACGCAAATATCGAACGGTGTTGCCACACCCCCACCTCACCCCAACCCTCTCCGCCCCCGGGGGCGGAGAGGGAGGGACCCGCGCCGAAGGCGTGGGAGGGTGAGGTGGGGGTGTGGCACAACGCCGCGGAAAACGGCCGTCAGGACTCCAGGTCGCGGAACCAGAGGACCAGCCAGTCGACCACGGCGGCGGGCTTCTCCTCGCCCTCGCCCTCGATCGTATGGGTCGATTTCATCAGGTAGCGGCCCTCGCCGCGCGGCGTGAAACCGGTCATGGCGACATGGTCGCGCACCCGCGTGCCGGTCCGCACCGGGGTCAGGAAGCGCGCCCGGTCGATGCCGTAATTGAGGCCGTAGACCGTGTCCCTGGGCTGAAAATCCAGGGTGTGGCTGAAATAGATCACCAGGGACATGTTGAGGAAGCCCTGGACGATCGTGCCGCCATAGGGGCTTTCCCGCTCCGACCGCGCGACATCGACATGCATCCAGTCCGGGTCCTTGGTCGCATCGGCGAATTTGTCGACCATGTCCTGGGTCAGGGTCAGCCAGTCGCTGACGATCAGTTCCTGGCCGATCAGTCCGGCGGCCGTCTCGGTCGTGAAATCCATAGCACGATCCTCCTCCCGTGTCCCGCCATGCTAGAGCATTTTTCTCAGTGACGGAATCGCGGGGGGATTCCCTGGATCAGTAAAATGTGATTCACGA
>JAQCGR010000145.1 GCA_027619995.1 Pseudomonadota bacterium
CGGGTTGCCCGCCGAACGATCCAGGGTCACGATCAACCGTGTGGGAGGGGCCCACATGGGGAATCCCGGACCAAAGAATATGCGTGAATTATAGCGAAAATTCCGTGAGAAAATCGCGTGGAAGGCGTAGCGGCCGAAGTTCCGGCAAGGCCCATCTTACTCCTATCCGCCGATCGCTTTCTTGCATCGCTCCGGACGTGCTGCCAGAACTGCCCGACAAGTCGGGGCGTCCGACGAAGCGTCCGGAAATTCATTGTCGAATCGTATGCATCTATTCAATTTCTCAAAGGCTCGAATCGCCTTCCTCCATGACGTGTTCATGGCAGCGATTTCGTTTCCTCTCGCTCTCTATATCCGGGTCGGGGACAGCTTCTTCTGGTACGCGGATCGGATCCTGCTGCTCGGCACGGCGCTGTTCACCGCCGTTGCGGCTCTATGCTTCTGGTATATGCGACTGTATCGCGGCGTCTGGCACTACGCCTCGCTCAATGACGTCATGCAGATCACCAAGGCCGCCACCATCGCGATCCTGATCTTCATGCCCCTCATGTTCGTCGTCACGCGCCTCGACGACATTCCGCGCTCCATGCTGGTCATCGAATGGCTGCTGCTGATCAGCCTTGTCGGCGGCTCGCGCATCGCCTATCGCATCGCCAAGGACAAGCGTTTCGACACGATGCTGCGCAAGGAGAACTACCGCCGGATTCCGGTTCTGCTGTTCGGCGCCGGCGATGCCGCCGAACAGTTCATCCGCGCAACGACCCTGCCCGAGAACGCCACCCATCAGGTCGTCGGCCTGATCGACGATCACGGCACCCGGATCGGGCGCAAGATTCACGGCGTCGATGTCATGGGCGGCCTGGCCGATTTCGAGGATGTCGTCCACACCCTGCAGAAGCGCGACGCCGCGCCCCAGCGGGTGATCGTGGCCACCCCGGATCTCGACGGCAAGCAGATGCGGGAGCTGTTGAGTCGCGCCCAGGCGATGGGACTGCCACTCAGCCGGATTCCGCGCATGACCGACCTGCGCAGTGGGGTCGAAGACGGTATCCCGACACGCCCGATCGCGGTCGAGGACCTGCTCGGCCGGCCACAGAAGGTGTTGGACCGCGACGCCATGCGGTCGCTGATCGAAGGGCGGCGGGTTCTGATCACCGGCGCCGGCGGAACCATTGGCTCGGAACTGTCCCGCCAGATTGCCGGCCTGGGACCCAGCCACCTGTCGCTCTTGGACAGCAGCGAATTCGCGCTCTACGAAATCGACCTGGAAATCGGCATCGCCCGCCCCGCCCTTTCGCGCAGCATTTCGCTTGCCGATGTCCGCGACCGGGGGCGCGTGCAGCGTGTGTTCGAGGCCGAGACGCCGGAAATAGTCTTTCACGCCGCCGCGCTCAAGCATGTCCCGATGGTCGAGAGCAATCCGCTCGAAGGGGTCCTGACCAACACCGCCGGCACCCGCAACATCGCCGATGCGGCCCGACTGCGGAAGGTGGCCACCATGGTCCTGATCTCGACGGACAAGGCGGTCAACCCGACGAATGTGATGGGCGCAACCAAGCGCCTGGCTGAATCCTACTGCCAGGCCCTGGACGTCCTCGGCGCCGAGGACGCTGGCGGCACGCGCTTCGTCACCGTGCGCTTCGGCAATGTCCTCGGCTCCACGGGCTCGGTCGTGCCGCTTTTCCAGCGCCAGATCGATGCCGGCGGCCCGGTCACCGTGACCCATCCCGATATCACGCGTTACTTCATGACCACGCGCGAGGCTGTCGAACTGGTGATCGAGGCCTCCGCCCTCGGCAGCAGGCGCGCCAGTCTGGCCGGCAAGATCTTCGTTCTCGACATGGGTGAACCGGTGCGGATCCAAGACCTCGCGCGGCAGATGATCCGCCTCGCCGGGCGAAATCCCGACGGTGAGATTGAGATTGCCTTCACGGGAATGCGCCCGGGCGAGAAGCTCCACGAGGAGCTGATGCACACATCCGAGCAGCTGGTCGAAACCGAGCTGGATGGCATCTATGCGGCCTCCCCCCGAATCGCGGATCATGCGCAACTCGTACAGGCTTTCGACAGGTTGGAAGAAGGCGCCCAAACCGGGCGGGTCGCCGAGATTCTCTCCGAACTAAAACGCCTGGTCCCCGAATTCGCGCATGAACCGAACGGCAGCGGCGACATGGTCGACAAAAAATCGGCCGACTAAACCGCCGGCCCCTTATCGTATCTGCGATAGACCTCGCCCGCCCATCCGCGAAAACCGCTTTCTCCCCCCGCATCCGCCCGCGACGCCAGAAGCCATTCGCGCACCGGCACCTCGAACCCGGTCTTCGGTCGATTGAGGACCGCGTCCGGCAGAGGCGAGCGGGGCGCACGGGCGAGATCGCCCTTGCCGGGCGGATTGGCGGAGGCCAGGCCCGGTGCCAATCCCCGCAACAGGATCGGATCGACGAAAGGCATCCGGATTTCCAGCGAATGCGCCATGCCCGCCCAATCGGCATCGCGCAGCAACTGGTTGCGCATATACCAACTCAGCTCCAATGCGCTGACCTTCTGGCGCGGTGTCGTCAGGCCCTCGACCGTCCGGTCGAGCCGCGCCCGTGTCTCCAGCGCGCCCCAACCCTCCCGCACCATCTCCGGGTCGAGCAGGCTGGGCAGTTCCCAGGGCATGAAAAAGCCGCGCCGCAGCAGATAGGCCGAGCCGTAGCCGCCACCATATTCCAGCATTCCGGCATATTTAGGCGAGGTGAAACGGCGCAGCAGCGGCGCGCTGATCATGCGAAAGCCCCGGCCTAGCCAGGGCATCGCGGCCGCCGGCCGGAACAGGCCCGCCATGCGCGGGATTTGCCCAAAACTCGGATAGCCGCCGAACAACTCGTCGCCGCCAAGTCCGGACAAAGCGACCTTGAGCCCGATCGCATGGGCCTCCCGCGCCACGAAATAGACATTCACTCCGTCGATGGTCGGCTGGTCCATGGCCGCAAACATCGCATCCGCGCCCGCCATGAAATCGTCGCGCCGGATGCGGCGGGTCTGGTGAATCGTGCCGAACCGGGCCGCCACCGTCTCGGCCAGCGGCACTTCGTCCTTCTCGCTGCCGGCAAATTCGCCGAAACCTAGGGTCAGCGTGCGCAATGGCGGGCCATTGAGTTCGGAGGCGAATGCCGTGATCGCGGCCGAATCGATACCGGCGGAGAGGAAAACCCCCACCGGGACATCCGATACGAAATGCTGCCTGACCGAATCGACCATCAGGCCATGCAGATCCGGCACCGTCCCCCGCCCCGCCTCGGCGCCGTCGCGCAGGTCCTGACCGATATCGAAAAACGTCTCCGGCGCGCCCGGGCCGCTTCGGTCGACCCAGAGGATCGAACCCGCCGGCAGGGCGCTGATGCCATCGAACAGGGTGTAAGGGTCTGGGACATGGCCCCAAAGGAAGAAGCCGACATGACCCGCCGCGCAGGGCCTCGTATCGATGCCCGCGCCGGCGCGCAGCGCCTTGACGGTCGAGGCCAAGCGCAAGGTTCTGCCGTCATCGGCGAAATAGAGCTGCTTGATGCCGAAAGGATCGCGCGCCAACAGCATGCCCTGGCGCGCCGGATCCCAGATGGCGAAGGCATACATGCCACGCAGATGCGCGACCATGCCGGCCCCGTCTCGGTCGTAGAGATGCAGCAGCACCTCAGTGTCCGACTGGGTGCGCAATTGGCGACCCTGGGCCACCAGCTCCGCGCGCAGCTCGCGGAAATTGTAGATCTCGCCGTTGAAGGTAACGACCGGCCCATCCGGGCGCAGAGCCATCGGCTGATGACCGGCCGGCGACGGGTCGATGATCGCCAGGCGCCGATGCCCCAATCCGACGCGCCCCGTGGAGCAAAGCCACTCCCCTGCATCGTCCGGGCCCCGCGCCACCATCGGGTCGCGGACCCGCAACAGCTCGGCCCGGTCGACCGGCGGCGCGCCCTCCGCATAACTCAGAATCGCATTGATGCCGCACATGAATTCGTTCGCACCGGTCCGGAAAACGACTGCCTCGCGCGGGCGCCGGGCGCAACGCATCCGGCGCAAAGCCGAGCAAGAGCCGTACCGGCGGACTGTAGCGCTCTACGGCCCGGCGGATAAGGGCCATCCGCTCAAACCTTTCGGCCCCCGCATTGGACTCCTGCATTGAGCAATGACCTGGATACGGCACCTCTGCTAGGTTCCGGCCATGTGTGGAATCGCTGGAATCTGCGGCCCCGAGGCGGGCGACGGCCAGGCGCGCCTTCAGGATATGTTGGCGGCCATCGCCCATCGCGGGCGGGACCATCGCGGCGTCTGGGCGGACGGGCCCTGCCTGCTGGGCCATAATCGCCTGTCGATCATCGATCTGACGGAAACTGGGCATGAGCCGATTCCGAACGAGGACGAGACCGTCTGGGCGCTGCTGAACGGCGAAATCTACAACTATCGTGAGTTGCGCGCCGATCTCTTGGCGCGCGGTCACCGGTTCCGCGGCACGGGCGACGCCGAGGTCATCCCCCATCTCTACGAGGAATACGGCCAAGACTTTCTGCGCCATCTGCGCGGGATGTTCGCCATCGTGATCTGGGATGCCCACGCCGGCACGATGCTGCTGGCCCGCGACCGATCCGGCAAGAAGCCGCTCTACTATGCCCGGATCGGCGGCAGCCTTGTCTTCGCTTCCGAGATCAAGGCCCTGCTGACCCATCCCGGCATCGAGGACGATGTCGATCCCCAGGCCATCCACGACTATCTCTCCTTCGGCATCGTGCCGGGCGAGCGCACCGTCTATCGCGGCATCCGCCGGCTGCCCGCGGCGCATGTCCTGACCCTCGACGGGAAATCCGGCGAAACGCGGCTCGACCGATATTGGGATGCCGCCTATCTGCCCAAGCACAAGATCGGCTTCGATGAAGCCGTCGAGGAAGTGGATCGGATCCTGCGCGAATCGGTCGCCCTGCGGCTGCGTGCGGATGTCCCGGTCGGCTGCTTCCTGTCCGGCGGCATCGACAGCGGACTCGTCACGGCGATGGCCGCCCAGGTCTCGGACCAGCCGGTCCGCACCTATTCCATCGGTGTGGCGGATCCGGCCATGGACGAGCGGCCCCTCGCCCGGCTCGTTTCGGAACGCTACGGCACCGATCACACCGAATTCCTGCTGACCCATGAGTTGGGCGACAATCTCGAAAGAGTCATCGCCCATTACGACGAACCCTTCGCCGACGCCTCGGCCCTGCCGAGCTTCGCGGTCGCCGCCCTTGCCGCCGATCATGTCCGCGTGGTCCTCAACGGCGACGGCGGGGACGAGATTTTCGCCGGCTATCGCCACTTCCTGGCCGGCCGCGCGGCCGACCGCGTCGGCTTTCTGGCCGGCGCCCCGGCGCGGGCCGCCCTCGCCATGCTTCCCGCGCCGCGCACCGGACGGACCCGCTACCAGTTCCTCTATCGCTTCCTCCATGTCCTGGCGGCGGAGCCGGAAGAGCGCTACCTCGCCCTGACCTTCGACGGCCTGACCGAGCAAGAGAAGGCGGCGGCCTACGGCGCTGCCAACTCGGATCTCCTGCCCAGCCATCGCCATGTCTCGGCCATCGATACGGCAGGCCTCGGCCCGGTCGACCGACTGCTGCGCCAGGATTTCCACCTGCTGCTGGCGGACGACCACCTGGTGAAGATGGACATGGCGACGATGGCCCATACCCTGGAGGGGCGCTCGCCCTTCCTCGATCACGAGCTGATCGAGTTCGTCGCCCGCCTGCCCGAGAATGTGAAACTGCCCGGCCGAACAACCAAGCCGATCTTGCGGAAGCTCGCCGAACGCTATCTGCCGGCCGAACTGATCGGCGCGCCCAAGCGCGGCTTCGAGGTCCCCTTGGCGCAATGGATGGAGCGGGACCTCAACCCCATGCTGCGGGCCCGAGTACTGGACTCCGCCAGCTTCTCCAACCAGATATTCGACAAGGCATGGCTCGAATCCTTCATGGCCGGAACCGGGTGGGACCGCCATCGCTGGTCGAGAATGGCCTGGAGCCTGCTCTGCATGGAAATCTGGTCGACCGCCCGTCGGGACCGGCATGCCGCGGGCGCATCTGCCGAACCCGTTCCGGTAAGAGCCGCGCGTGCATGATTGGACAAACTGTCGCCTTTCGCACCGGACAGAAACTTGGTAGCAGTGGCCGCGCCCGAAACCGGGATCGCCGCGCGCCGTTACGGAAAACACGATGACACAGAATTTCCACGAGGATTTCGGACGAGAGGAAGAGGTCAATGGCTCCTCCGACCGAGGCTTCGGCCAGGTCTTTGCCGTGGTCTTCGCGATCGTCGCCTTCTGGCCCCTGACGGGCGCGGGCGGCTCAGTACACCTGTGGTCTCTCGGTCTTGCCATCGCATTCCTGGCGATCGCCTATCTGCGCCCAAGCCTGCTCGCGCCCCTCAACTGGGTGTGGACGCGCTTCGGCCTGCTGCTGCACCGCATCGTCAACCCGCTGGTGATGGGCATGCTGTTCTATCTGACCGTCACGCCGATGGGCCTGATCATGCGCGCCCTGGGCAAGGATCTGCTGCGCCTCAAGCGCGATCCCGAGGCGAAAACCTATTGGATCGAACGCGAGCCGCCGGGGCCGGCGCCGGATTCCATGTCGAATCAGTTCTGAGGACGAAGATGAGCTTTCTCGCCGAACTCTGGAAATTCATGCGTGTGCGCAAGAAGTTCTGGCTGTTGCCGATTCTGGTCATGATGCTGATTTTCGGCGGGCTGATCGTCCTGGCGAAGGGCAGCGCCGTCGCGCCCTTCATCTACACGATCTTTTAGGGGGCGGCGGCCCCGCCATGCGCATCCTGGGCATTTCGGCCTTCTATCACGACAGCGCCGCGGCGTTGATCGAAGACGGCCGTATCGTGGCCGCGGCCCAGGAGGAGCGTTTCACCCGCAAGAAGCACGATTCGCGCTTTCCCCATCACGCCATGACCTATTGCCTGGAGGAAGCGGGCGCGGCTCTGGGCGATGTCGATTTCGTCGCCTTCTACGACAAGCCCTTCCTCAAGTTCGAGCGCCTGCTCGAAACCTATATCGCGCTGGCGCCGCGCGGGTTCAAATCCTTCAGCATGGCGATGCCCGTCTGGCTCAAGGAAAAGCTGTTCCAGAAGAGCCTGCTCAAGAAGGAATTGAAGTCCCACGCGCCGGAATTCGACTGGGACAACCGCCTGCTCTTCGCCGAGCACCACCAAAGCCATGCCGCCAGCGCCTTTTACGCCTCGCCCTTCGAAGATGCCGTCGTTCTGACCATGGACGGCGTCGGGGAATGGGCGACGACCAGCGTCGGCCATGGCAGCGGGAACCGTCTCGAGATGGCGCGGGAAATCCACTTCCCCCATTCCCTCGGCCTGCTCTATTCGGCCTTCACCTATTACACGGGCTTTAAGGTCAATTCGGGCGAGTACAAGGTCATGGGTCTCGCCCCCTATGGCGAGCCGAAATACGCCGCCGCGATCCTGGAGCACCTGATCGACGTCAAGGAGGACGGCTCGTTCCGCCTGAACCTCGACTATTTCGATTATTGCACTGGCTTGCGCATGACCAACGACCGGTTCGATGCGCTGTTCGACGGACCGGCGCGCAAGGCCGAGGATCGTGTCACCCAGCGCGAGATGGACCTGGCGGCCTCGGTCCAGGCCGTGACCGAAGAGGTCGTGCTGCGCCTGACCCGCTCGCTGGCCGCTGAAACGGGGAATGACAACCTTTGCCTGGCCGGCGGCGTCGCCCTTAACTGCGTCGCCAACGGCAAGATCCTGCGCGACGGCAGCTTCAAGAATATCTGGGTCCAGCCCGCGGCCGGCGATGCCGGCGGCGCCCTGGGCGCGGCGCTTTGCGCCTATTACCTGTTCCAAGGCAAGCCGCGCGAGGTGAAGGAAGGCCAGGACGCCATGCGCGGCTCCTATCTGGGCCCGGAATACGGCCAGCCCGAGATCGAACGCCGCCTGACCGAGGCCGGCGCGGTCTTCACGACCCTGTCGGACGACGAGACCACCGAGAAGACTGCCCAGGCCCTGGCCGACGAAATGGCCGTCGGCTGGTTCCAGGGGCGGATGGAGTTCGGGCCCCGGGCCCTGGGCGCGCGCTCTATCCTGGGCGATCCTCGCTCGCCGGCCATGCAGTCGACCCTGAACCTCAAGGTCAAATACCGTGAAAGTTTCCGTCCCTTCGCACCCTCCGTGCTGCGCGAGGATGTCGCGGACTGGTTCGAGATAGACGAAGACAGCCCCTATATGCTGATGGTCGCCGATGTCGTTGAAGGGCGGC
>JAQCGR010000146.1 GCA_027619995.1 Pseudomonadota bacterium
TGTTGAATCAGAAATCCCGATCCAACGGAATCCCCTATTTCGATTCACGCAGATCGGATGATGCTCTAAGAGAAAAAAGGGCGCCGCTTTGTCGTGAGTGTCTCGACTGGAGTGAACGCCGATCCCATCTGGCAGGCAGTCTTGGCCGCGCATTCCTCAGCCGTTTCGAGGCGCTTTCATGGGCAAGGCGTGATCAGAAAACTCGTGTGGTGACGTTCTCCCGCAGCGGTGCGGAGGAATTCCAGCGGCTGTTCTTCGTCAGCTGAGTGCCTAATGATCGCCATCCGAAATCATTGGGTCTTCTTTTTATTGAGGGATCGGCGAATTCCGCCGTTCAAGACCGGCAACCGTTGTCATTCCTGACCAGGGGAAATAGCGGCTCAGAGTGGCATGGGGACAACCGTTCCTTCCCGCCCAACAGTGCATCCACATCGCTCTATGCCGTCGCGATGGCACAATGCTCGGGGAGGGTTGGGGTTGTAGCCACGGACTACTTTCCGATCTGAGTCGCAGTAAGCTGTAGGACACCAGCGCTCTTTATCTCGAACTCGACGCGGTCATTGACGGCATCGGCGGTAGTCCGGGCGCAAAATGGGCAGGTTTTGACGAGCAGCGAGGTGAAATTTTATTTCGCTGAGACGCGATAGAGATCGCGAAGCGACCAATTGGGCCGTGACCGGCAGGCCAGTCGAGCGGGCGCGTTCTTCGGACGGGCGCTACCGATGTGTTTCCCGAAACGCATCAGAGGCCAAGCTTATTTTCCCAACCTCTGGATTTCTATCGGACATCATTGAAGAAGGATGGTGGGGAGTTCGGATGGTGGGCGCGGGTGGGATTGAACCACCGACCCCTCGCATGTGAAACGAGTGCTCTACCGCTGAGCTACGCACCCTCTCCGAAGGGTGCAGATTTACGGTTCGGCCCTGGCGGTGTCAAGGAATCCGGGCGGCGGGCGGCGCAGCCTGGCGGACTCGGGGCGAAAGACTTATTAACAATTCGTGACTTGGCGCGATTCTGCGCGCCGTGGCATGGTCCCCTGCGCGCGATCTCCGCGGGCGGAAAACGCGAGCCGGCACAAGCCAGATCATGACCGAAACAGAAACCGCCGCCGTCGTCCTTGCCGCGGGCAAGGGCACCCGCATGAAATCGGACCTGGCCAAGGTCCTGCATCCGCTTGCCGGGCGGCCGATGGTCCGCCATCTGATCGGGACCCTCGACGCGGTCCGGGCGAGTCGCACGGTCGTCGTCGTCGGACCGGGGATGGAATCGGTGGCCGAGGCCGTCGCCCCGCTGCCCACGGCCCTGCAGGCCGAACAGCGCGGCACGGGCGACGCGGTCAAGGCGGCGCGCGCGGCGCTCGCCGGGTTCGCGGGCGATGTTCTGGTGCTCTACGGCGACACGCCGCTGCTGACCGTTGAAACCCTGGAACGGATGCTGGCGGCGCGGCGTTCTGCGCCCCATCCCGCCGTCGTCGTGCTGGGTTTCGAGCCGGACGATCCGGCGGAGTACGGCCGCCTGATCGGCGGGGCGGACGGTGCGCTCGACGCCATCGTCGAATTCCGTGAGGCGGACGAGACCCAGCGCCGCATCGGGTTGTGCAATTCCGGGGTCATGGCGATCGACGGCGCGGTGCTGTTCGACCTGCTCGACGCCGTGACCGACGAAAATGCCAAGGGCGAATACTACCTGACCGATCTCGTCGCCATCGCGCGCGCGCGCGGCCTGGCCTGCGCCTATGTCATGGCGCCCGTCGAGGAACTGGTCGGGGTGAATTCCCGCGCCGATCTGGCCGTGGCCGAGCGCATCCTGCAGGACCGCTTGCGCGCCGCCGCCATGGCCGGCGGCGTCACCATGCTCGATCCCGAGACCGTCTGGCTGAGCCATGACACGAAATTCGGGCGCGACGTGGTCATCCAACCCAATGTCTTCTTCGGCCCCGGCGTGACCATCGGCGACGGAGTTACGATCAAGGCCTTCAGCCATATCGAAGGCGCCAGGGTGGCCGAGGACGCGATCCTTGGCCCCTATGCCCGCCTGCGCCCGGGCGCGGAGATCGGCAAGGCCGCCCATATCGGCAATTTCGTGGAGATCAAGGCGTCGGTGGTCGAAGCCGGGGCCAAGGCCAATCATCTGAGCTATATCGGCGATGCGCGGATCGGCGCGGGCGCCAATATCGGCGCGGGCACGATCACCTGCAATTACGACGGCTTCACCAAATCCTTGACCGATATCGGCGCGGGGGCCTTCATCGGCTCCAACTCGGCGCTGGTCGCGCCGGTGAAGATCGGCGACGGCGCCATCGTCGGCGCGGGCAGCACGATCACCCGCGACGTGCCGGCCGATGCCCTGAGCATCGCGCGCGGCGACCAGAAGGATATCGTTGGAGGAGGAATGCGATATCGCATGGGGCGAAATAGACGTAAATAGGATCACTGATCAATAATTCTCCCAAATTGAAGTTTTGGCGTTCAAATGAAAAACGATTCAAGCATCGAAAAATTAGAACATGTTCTTAAGGTAATAAGAGCAGTTATAAACTCTCTGTCGGAAGATCTTGAGAGACCCGAGTATAATAAGCTTTTTGTCAATTATATTTTAAGAGCTCTGCATGATATAGATATTGATTATTTTGATGATATTCAATATTTAGAAGAATTTTCTCATAAGAATGACTATGACGCAGCATATAGCTGTGCAGAATCTATCATACATCAAATAAATGTAGAGTTATCATATTTATCCGCCATCAATGACGGAAAAAATGAAATCTATTTGGATGAAGAATGGAGATCCAGAGTACAAAGTTATTTAGATCACATCCGTGAACTTGTTCGACGCGCGCCAATACAGGAAAGAATAAAAGAAAATATTAATTCTATGATTGTTAATTTATCTCAAGAAGTAGAAAAAAATCGCACTAAAATAGAGCGATTTTCCGAGATGTGGTTGAAGATTACAGAGGCAATAGGGCAAGGGGCAGAAAATCTGGAACCAGCCGCAAAGTTAGTTGAACGATTAATAAAAGCATTGTCACTGAGAAAAGAGGCGCAAGAACCAATTGCTCTGCCCTCGCCAGATCAGGCGAAACTTCCGCCCCCGGACAATAGCGAGGTCAACGAATAATGTGCGGAATTGTCGGCATCATCGGCAAGGGCCAGGCGGCCCCGCTGCTTCTCGACGGCCTCAAGCGGCTGGAATACCGGGGCTACGACTCGGCCGGCATCGCAACCCTGGTGAACGGGCATATCGATCGCCGCCGCGCCGAGGGCAAGATCGTCAACCTGGCCAAGCTGGTCGGCGAACAGCCGCTCGACGGCACCATCGGCATCGCCCATACCCGCTGGGCGACCCATGGCGCGCCGACCGAGGGCAATGCCCATCCCCATGCGACCGAAAAGCTGGCGGTCGTCCATAACGGCATTATCGAGAACTTCCAGGAGTTGCGCGCCGAGCTGGAGGCCGAGGGCCGGGTCTTCGAAAGCGACACCGATACCGAGGCGATCGCTCATCTGGTCAGCCACAACCTCGACCAGGGCATGTCGCCGGAGGAGGCTGTCGCCGCCGCCCTGCCGCGCCTGCACGGGGCCTTCGCCCTCGTCCTGCTCTTCACCGGACGGCACGACTTGCTGATCGGTGCGCGCCGGGGCAGCCCCCTGGCCGTGGGCTACGGCGATGGCGAGATGTTTCTGGGCTCGGATGCCCTGGCGCTGGCCCCGCTGACCCGCCAGATCGCCTATCTGGATGAGGGCGACTGGGTTGTCCTGACCCATGACGGCGCGGTCATCCATGACCAGACCAATGCCGTGGTGACGCGCAAGGTGCGTGAGACGGCGGCCTCCGGCGCGCTGATCGGCAAGGGCAATTTCCGCCACTTCATGCTCAAGGAAATCTACGAGCAGCCGGCCGTTATCGGCGACACCCTCAATCGCTATTTCAACAACGCGACCCGGCGCATCGTGATGCCCGATCTGCCCTTCGACCCCACCGAGGTGACGCGGGTGACGATGAGCGCCTGCGGCACTGCCTTCTATGCCGGCATGGTCGCGAAATACTGGATCGAGCGGCTCTGCGGCCTGCCCATGGAAATCGACGTGGCCTCGGAATTCCGCTACCGCGAAGGTCCGATGCCGGCCGGTGGCATCGCTCTTTTCGTTTCGCAATCGGGCGAGACGGCGGACACCTTGGCGGCGCTCCGCTACGCCAAATCCCAGGGCCAGAAGATCGTCTCGGTCGTCAATGTGCCGGAAAGCACCATCGCCCGGGAATCCGATATCGTTCTGCCGACCCTGGCCGGGCCGGAAATCGGTGTCGCCTCGACCAAGGCCTTCACCACCCAGCTTACCGTGCTGGCGGCCCTCGCGATCCATATGGCGGTGCGCCGGGGCACGATCGACCATGCGCGCGAGGCCGCGCTTTGCCAGGCCTTGAGCGAGGTGCCCGAGCGGATCAACGAGGTCCTCAACCATGACGATGCCCTGCGCCAGCTCGCGGTGACGGTGGCCGAGGCCCGGGACGTGCTCTATCTCGGCCGCGGGACGGGCTTTCCCATCGCGCTCGAAGGCGCGCTCAAGCTCAAGGAAATCAGCTATATCCACGCCGAGGGCTATGCCGCGGGCGAGATGAAGCACGGCCCCATCGCCCTGATCGACGAGACGGTGCCGGTCATCGTCATCGCGCCCTCGGACGAGCTGTTCGAAAAGACCGCCTCGAACATGCAGGAGGTTATGGCCCGCGGCGGCAAGGTGATCTTCCTGTCGGACAAGGCGGGCATCGCGAAGCTGGGCAAGATGGCCGCGGCGACGATCGAACTGCCCACCGTCGATCCCGTGGTGGCGCCCATCCTCTACGCCATTCCCATTCAGCTCCTCGCCTATCACACCGCCGTTCTCAAGGGCACGGATGTGGACCAGCCGCGCAACCTGGCCAAGAGCGTGACGGTCGAATAGGCCGGGAGGCATGGCAATCTCGAAGGACACCTATTTTCAACCACTTCTGGAAGACATCCAGCGGCGGGTGCGGCCCTATTTCGGGCGCGGCAAGGTGGCCGATTACATTCCGGCCCTGGCCCGGGTCGATCCGGCCAAATTCGCCATGGTCGTGGCGCCGGTTTCCGGGCGCGAAGCAGCCGTGGGCGATGCCGACGAGGCCTTTTCGATCCAGAGTGTGTCCAAGGTCTTCACCCTGTCCCTGGCCATGGAAGCGGTCGGCGAAAGGCTTTACCAGCGAGTCGGCCGCGAGCCTTCGGGCAACGCCTTCAATTCCCTGGTCCAACTCGAATACGAGCGCGGCATCCCGCGCAATCCCTTCATCAATGCCGGGGCGCTGGTCGTTGCCGATGTCCTGCTGTCCCGTTTCGAGGATCCCAAATCCCTGCTCCTGGATCATCTGCGCCGGCTGTCGGGCAATCCGGCCATCGCCTTCGATCCCGAAGTCGCCGAGAGCGAGCGGCAGACCGGCTACCGCAACCGGGCCCTGGCCAATTTCCTGAAATCCCTGGGCAATCTCGAGAACGACGTCGATGCGGTGCTGGATTTGTATTTCCACCAATGCGCCATCGCGATGAGCGCCCGGGATCTGGCCCGCGCCTTCCTGCCCTTCGCCAACCGGGGGGTGAACCCCGAGACCGGCGCGCCGGAACACACGGTGCGCCATGCCAAGCGAATCAACTCCCTGATGATGACCTGCGGCATGTACGATGCCTCCGGCGGCTTCGCCTACCGGGTCGGCCTGCCGGGCAAGAGCGGGGTCGGCGGCGCCATCGCCTGCGTCCTGCCGCGCCGCCTGGCGGCTTGCGTCTGGTCGCCCGAACTGGACGAAACGGGCAGTTCGCTTGCGGGCACGGCGGCCCTGGCGCTATTCACCACCCGGACAGGGCTATCGGTTTTCTAGGCAGCAAATCGGACGACGAGACGAGGCTACGATGAAAATTTCCGACTACAAGGCGCTGACCTTCGATTGCTACGGCACCCTGATCGACTGGGAGACCGGGATCGCCGACGAATTGCGCATCTGGGCCTTCGAGAACGGGATCGAGGCGGGCCGCGACGAGATGCTCGAAGCCTTCGGTGCCCATGAATACCGGATCGAGCAGGCCGATCCGGGGCTGATCTATCCCGAGGTGCTGAAGGCCGTGCACCTAGCCCTGCAAACCGATTATCTCGGCACCGCCGACGAGGTGACGGCGACCGAATTCGGTCGTTCCGTGCCCCGCTGGCCGGCTTTCCCGGATATCTCCGACGCGCTGGGCTATCTGAAGCAGCACTACAAGCTGGTCATCCTGTCGAATGTCGACCGGGTGTCCTTCGCTTCCAGCAACAAGCGCCTCGGCGTGCATTTCGATGCCATCGTCACGGCCCAGGATGTCGGCTCCTACAAGCCCGATCCGCGCAACTTCGACGCCGTGATTGCCGCCTGCGCCGCAATCGGCGTCGAAAAGGACGAGATCCTGCACACGGCGCAAAGCGTGACCCATGATATCGTGCCGGGCCGCGCCGCGGGCCTTGCGACCTGCTGGATCGACCGGCGCCACGACCGGCCGGGCTGGGGCGCCACCAAGCCCCCCGAGGGCGAAAACAAGCCCGATTTCACCTGCAATTCGATGTATGATTTCACCGAACTGCACCGCCAGCTGACGGCCGGTTAACAGCCGCCGATCCGCGACCTAATATTGCCGGGACAGATTAGGTTTTTCTGCGATTGCGCAGCCCTGCGGGCCCGGCCCGGCGGGGTCGAACGATAAACGAACGAGGGAAGAGCGATGGACATCAAGGACAAAAGCCTGTTCCGCCAGCAGTGCTATATCGATGGCGAATGGGTCGGCGCCGATAGCGGCGAGACCGTCGAGGTCACCAACCCGGCCGATAACAGCGTGCTCGGCACGATCCCCAAGATGGGCGCGGACGAGACCCGGCGCGCGATCGAGGCGGCGAACCGGGCCTGGCCGGCTTGGCGCGCCAAGACCGCCAAGGAGCGCAGCACCATCCTGCGCAAATGGTTCAATCTGATCATGGAAAACCAGGAAGACTTGGCCCGCCTGATGACCCTCGAGCAGGGCAAGCCCCTGTCCGAGTCGCGCGGCGAGATCGCCTATGGCGCATCCTTCGTCGAGTGGTTTGCCGAGGAGGCCAAGCGGGTCTACGGCGACATCATCCCGAGCCCGGCGGGCGACCGGCGCATCGTGGTGACGAAGGAGCCGATCGGCGTCGTCGCCTCGATCACGCCCTGGAACTTCCCGAACGCGATGATCACCCGGAAATGCGCCCCGGCCCTGGCCGTCGGCTGCCCGGTGGTCGCCAAGCCGGCGACCCAGACGCCCTATTCCGCTCTCGCCCTGGCCGAACTGGCCGATCGCGCGGGCTTCCCCAAGGGCGTGTTCAACGTCGTGACCGGCTCGGCCAAGGGCATCGGCGGCGAGATGACCTCGAACCCGATCGTCCGCAAGCTGACCTTCACCGGCTCGACCGAGATCGGCAAGCTGCTGATGGAGCAATGCGCCAGCACGGTGAAGAAGGTTTCGATGGAACTGGGCGGCCATGCCCCCTTCATTGTCTTCGACGATGCCGATCTCGACGAGGCGGTCGTGGGCGCGATGCAGTCCAAGTACCGCAACATGGGTCAGACCTGCGTCTGCGCGAACCGGATGTATATCCAGAACGGCGTCTACGAGGATTTCTCGGCCCGCCTCAGCCAGGCGGTCAGCGCGCTGCGCGTCGGCAACGGGCTTGAGGACGGCGTCACCCAGGGCCCGCTGATCGACATGGCGGCGGTGGAGAAGGCGGAAGAGCATATCGCCGACGCCGTTGCCAAGGGTGCGCGGATCGTCGCCGGCGGCAAGCGCCACGAGATGGGCGGCAGCTATTTCCAGCCGACCATCCTGGCCGAGACGACCAGCGACATGAAGATCAGCCATGAGGAAACTTTCGGTCCCGTGGCACCCCTGTTCCGCTTCGACAACGAAGAGGAAGTGGTGCGCATGGCGAACGACACGCCCTATGGCCTCGCGTCCTATTTCTACACGCGGGATATCGGCCGCGCCTGGCGCGTGTCCGAGGGGCTGGAATACGGCATCGTCGGCCTCAATGTCGGCATCATCTCCACCGAGGTCGCACCCTTCGGCGGCGTGAAGGAATCGGGCATCGGCCGCGAGGGTTCGCATTACGGCATCGACGATTTCTGCGAGCTGAAATACGTCAGCATGGGCGGCCTCTGACCGCTTCCTGCTGAACCGGTAACCCGTTGGGAGGCCCCCGCCCCCTGCCTTAGGGTGGGCATTAGGGCGGGGGCCT
>JAQCGR010000147.1 GCA_027619995.1 Pseudomonadota bacterium
CCCATTTCTCTTCTCCTTCAGGGTCCAGTCTAAATTAACTTTTGGACCACTCTGAAGGGGGCAGATCAGAGGAAGTAAAGTTCCGGGGTCGTGCCGCGCACGCCGCCGACCTTCTTGCCCTTGAGGTCGTCGAATTTGGTGATCGTCGTGTTGTCCTTCTGGACCGCAACGCTGTAGTCCCAGACCTGATAGGGGATCGAGAAGCCGATCGATTTCGCCCGTTCGAGCGAGTTGGTGGCACCCGTGACCGAGGCGTCGACGCGGTCCGACAGGACAGAGGGGATGCGATCAGGCGAAGGTGTCTCGACCAGTTCGAGCTCGACGCCGAGTTCCTTCGCGAGGTCCTTGCAGATTTCGATGTCGTAGCCGACCGGGTTGTTGTTCTCGTCGCGGTAGCCGATCGGCGGCACGTCGAGCATGACACCGCAGCGGAATTTTCCGCTGGACAGAATATCGTCAAGCTTGTCGGCTCGGGCCGTCCCCGGCTGATAGGCAAATGCGATCAGGGCCATCGCCCCCAGTGTCGTGGCAATCCACTTGTGCATCGCTCCCTCCCTATGGCTGCGCGTCTAACGTCGCAACACGAGCGCGAAACGAACTATGCCCTTTCTTCCGGTCGGAAAATTGTTGTGCCCTCTAGACGCGCGGTATGCGGGTATCCCCGCCCATCAAGTGGAGCATGAGTGTCGTGAGTGACGCAAACCGTTTGTCTAGTCCCGGAAAATAAACTTTACAGCGTGCTGCGCGATCCCAGGAGGTCCCTACGCGAGAGTGAATTGGCATTTCGGAATCCGACGGGATTTGGCCAAAAAAATGCGCGCCCCGATTTCATCAAGGCGCACATTTTCGTGCGAATAGATGGCTCAGTGCGGGCGGTCGCCCTGGACCGTGACCCGGCGCATGCGCCGGGCATGGCCGGTGTAATCGTTGATCGGCAAGTGCATGGCGCAGCGGTTGTCCCAGATGCCGAGAGCGCCGGGGGACCAGCGGAAGCGGCAGGTGAATTCGGGGCGCGTCGCATGCTTGTAGAGATAGTCGAGGATTGGCTTGCTCTCGTCCTCGGTCATGCCCTCGATATGCATGGTGAAGGCCGGATTCACATAGAGCGCCTTGCGGCCGGTTTCAGGATGGGTGCGGACGATCGGGTGGATCGCGGGTTCCATCGCGGCCACCTTGTCGAAATCGATATTCACCGTCCGCTTCTGACCGCCGTGGCGCGGGCCGTCCTTCTGCCAATAGGAGGTCATGCCGTGCAGGGCGTTAAGCCCGCCCAACACCGCCTTCATGCCGTCGGACAAGGTTTCGTACGCCAGATACATATTGGTCCACATCGTGTCGCCGCCGTAGGGCGGCAGGACTTCGGCGTAGAGCAGCGAGCCGAGCGGCGGCTCCTGCGCGAAGGATACGTCGGTGTGCCATATATTGCCGTCGGCGACTTTCTCATCCGGGCTTTTCTCGATCACGAGAACCTCCGGATGTTCGGGAATCCTGGTTTTGACCAGGGGATGCACATGCAGCGGACCGAAGCGCGCGCCGACCGCCTTATGGCGTTCGATCGAAAGGTCCTGACCCCGGAAAAAGACGACAAGATTATCCAGGAAGGCCTGGTGAATGTCGTCCCAGGTTTCGTTGTCCAGATCCTTGGAAAGATCGGCGCCGAGAATCTCCGCCCCAAGGGCGCCGGAGATCGGCTGCACGTCGATTGATTTGTAGGCCATGGCGAATGTTCCTCCGCTGCGATCCGATGTACCACTCTAGGCGGGGTTATCGCATTCCGTGAAATGCGGAAATTGATATATCAGACATGTGTATTTCGATATATTGATTGCGCATGGCTATGGAAATCCGCCATCTCCGGTGTTTCGCCGAGGCCGCGAGGCAGGGCAATATTTCGCGCGCGGCGGCGGCGTTGCGCATGCCACAGCCGGCGGTCAGCCGCCAGATCGGCGCGCTGGAGCGCGAGATTGGGGCGAACCTGTTTCTGCGCCATGGGCGCGGGGTGCGACTCACCGAGGCCGGCGAGCGGCTGTTCGCGCGGGTCGAACGAATCCTCGACGAATTGACGGCGGCGCGGGCGGAGATGGAGGCCATGCGCAACCGTCCCGGCGGCACCGTCGCTCTGGGCATGATGCCCGGCTGGGCCGCGCTCACCGCGGTCGATCTGGTCGAGTGGTTCCGGCGCGATTATCCCGAGGCCATGCTCAGCATCGCGACCGGGCCGGGCGGCGACCTGTTGGATGATCTCGCGGCGGGGACGATCCAGGCCGCGCTGCTCTACGACGTTCAGGCCTCGCGGGGGTTGGAGATCGAGGTGATCGCCCAGGAGCCGCTCTATCTCATTGGTCCGGCGGGCGCCCCCGCCTTGGCTGCGGCTGAAGTGCCCTTCGCGCGGCTGGCCGATTTGCCCTTGATCGTCCCGCGCGTGGGCCATCCCCTGCGCCGGGTGGTCGATGGCGCGGCGCGCAAAGCCGGGATCGCCCTGCATCCCGCCGTCGAGATGGAGGCTTTCGCGGCGGTCCGGCCCCTGCTGATGCGGGGCGAAATGTTCACCATGCTGGGTGGGCCGATGATCCGCTCGCTGGCCCGGGAGGGAAGTCTCGCCTCGGCGCTTCTCGTCGAACCGCGTATCGACCGCAAACTGGCGATCGTGACTGCGAGCTGGATGCCCCTGGGCGAGCCGGCGCGCGCCGCCATCACGATGCTGCGGCGCGAAGTCCTGAATATACTCTGCGCCGCGCCCTAGTGGCCTCGGGTCAGATCGGCGTGTCGCCGCAGACCGTGACGCGGTGCATTTCGCGCCGGAAGCCGTTGTAGTCGTTGATCGGATAGTGCTGGGCAGAGCGATTGTCCCAGAAGGCGACCGCGCCCTTGGACCAGGTAAAGCGGCAGGTGAATTCCGGGCGCGCGCAATGGCGGTAGAGGTATTCCAGGATCGGCCGGCTCTCCGCGACGGTCATGTCTTCGATACGCTCGGTATAGGCTGCGTTGACGTAGAGCGCCTTCCGACCCGTCTCCGGATGGGTGCGCACAATGGGATGCGTCACTTCGGTCTCGGCTTCGTGGTCCCGGTCGCGGTAGATTTTCATGCTGCGCTTGAGCTTGTCGAAGCGCTTGTCGAGCGCCTCCTTGCCGTAGCCGCCGCGGGCGGTATGAACCGCGCGCAACTCTTCGAGCATGCGTTTCATCCCGTCCGACAGCGCCTCGTAGGCGAGATACTGGTTCGCCCACATCGTGTCGCCGCCGAAGGGCGGCACTTCGACGGCATGGAGGATCGAGCCCATGGCGGGTTCAGCCTGGAAGGTCACATCGGAATGCCAGACCTCGCCGAAATTTTGGGTTTCGTCCGCTTCCTTCAGGACCACCATGACCTCGGGATGGCCCTCCATCGGCACGACGAAACGGTCGATGTTGAGTTCGCCGAAGCGGCGGCCGAAGGCGACATGCTGATCGGGGGTCAGGTCCTGGTCCCGGAAGAAGACGACCAGATGATCAAGCAGGGCCGTGCGGATCGCCTGAATCGCCTCGTCGCTTAGATCCTGGGAGATATCAATGCCGTGAATCTCGGCGCCGCAGGCACCGGCGATGGGGGTGACGTCGTAGTTGATCATGCTGCCTTTCCCTCGTGAAGCGGTTGAGCGATCCGGCTTGGCATCCGTTCGCCGCCAATCGAGACTCGGTGCAGGACGCGCCGGCGCCCGTGATAGTCGTTGATGGCGTAATGCATGGCGCAGCGGTTGTCCCAGAACACCAGGGTTCCGGGCTGCCAGCGCACGCGGCAGGTGAATTCCGGCCGGGTTGCGTGGTGTGCCAGATGGGCAAGCAGGGGGCGGCTTTCCTCTTCCGTCCAGCCCGCGAAGCGCATCGACGAATTGGAGTTGACGAACAGGGCCTTGCGGCCGGTTTCGTGATGTGCGGTAACGGCCGGATGGACCGCTTCCAGTTCCTGCCAATCGTCCTGATAGAGCTTGATGGACCGGTGCGCGCCATAGGCCTCGCGAGGCGCCCAGGCCCGGTTGGTATGGACAGTGTCCAAGTCCTCCAAGACAGTCTTGAGACCATCGGACAGGGTTTCGTAAGCCAAATACTGGTTCGCGAAGAGCGTGTCTCCGCCATGAGACGGGGTTTCAAGCGCGTAGAGCAGGGAGCCGATGGCCGGCTTTGCCTGGAAGGTCAGGTCGTAGTGCCAGATGCCGCCGAAATTGGCGGTCTCGTGCTCCAGTTTCGTCACCGCGATAATCTCAGGATGGCCTTCGACGGCGCGCACCATCGGGTGGCGTTCGGGCGTTCCAAACCGGCGGGCGAGGGCGACATGTTCTTCGGGCGTGAGCGTCTGGTCGCGGAACACCACGATCAGATGGTCCAGAAAGGCGCGCCGAATCTCGGCGACGACCTCGTCATCCAGCGGCCGCGCGAGATCGGCGCCGAACAGTTCCGCGCCGCAGGCGCCCGCCAACGGCTTCACTTCGATATGGCGATACGCCATGCCTTCCTCCGCACGACGCGACTGGTCCAATTGCGGGAGAAAGCCTACGCCCGACATGACTTCGGACCAAGCCGGGAATTGATGTTTTTTCGCTTCGCCGGGAGATACGGACCGGATTGCCGGCACTTTGCGGAGCAGCCGTGACTTGTCATGATGGGAGAGATCCCGTCGACTCTGGAGAACGTAGCCATGGCCCAGGCCCAGCCCCGCCTTTTGCACACCATGATCCGGGTCAAGGACTTGGACAAATCGATCGACTTCTATACCCGGCATCTCGGCATGAAGGTGCTGCGCCAGAAGGACTACGAGGGCGGTCGATTCACCAACACCTTCGTCGGCTATGGCGACGAAACCGCCCATACGGTGATCGAGATGACCCATAACTGGGATCAGGAAGAGCCCTACAGCCATGGCTCGGGCTTCGGCCATCTCGCCGTCGGGGTTGCCGATATCTACGAGACCTGCCGCCAGTTGGCGGCTGAAGGGGTGAATATTCCCCGTCCGCCCGGGCCGATGAAGCACGGCACGACCGAGATCGCCTTCATCGAGGACCCCGACGGCTACAAGATCGAACTGATCAACCTGAAGGATTGACGCTGGCGAGAGGCCTAGGCCGCCGCGCGTCGTTCGAGGCCGAGTTCCGTCCAGATTTCGGTCAGCGCGGCGATCAGGTGATCGATATCCGTATCGCTGTGCAGGGGCGAGGGGGTAAGGCGCAGGCGTTCCGTGCCACGCGCCACGGTCGGATAGTTGATCGGCTGGACGTAAATCGCGAAACGCTCCATCAGCAGATCGCTGATCCGTTTGCAGCGCACCGCGCCGCCCACCATGACCGGCACGATATGGCTCGGGTTCGGCAGATGTGGAATGCCGGCCGAATCCAGGCGGCGACGGACCCGCGCCACCCGGTCGCGCTGGCGCAGACGCTCGACATCGCTGGTCTTCAGGTACTGGATGCTGGCGATGGCGCCCGCCGCCACTGCCGGCGGCAACGCCGTGGTGAAGATGAAGCCCGAAGCGAAGCTGCGCACGAAATCGCAGAGCGCGCCCGATCCGGCGATATAGCCGCCCAGCACGCCGAAGGCCTTGCCGAGGGTTCCCTCGATCACGGTTAGACGATCCATGACGCCTTCGCGTTCGGCGACCCCGCCGCCCCGCGGGCCATAGAGGCCCACCGCATGGACCTCGTCGAGATAGGTCATCGCGCCATGGGCCTCGGCGACGTCGCAGAGTTCCGCGATGGGGGCGATATCGCCATCCATCGAATAGACCGATTCGAAGGCGACCAGCTTGGGCGCGTCCGGGTCCAGCGCCGCCAGCTTCCGGTTCAGGTCTTCGGGATCGTTATGAGAAAAAATATGCCGTTCCGCCCGGCTGTGGCGGATGCCTTCGATCATGGAGGCGTGGTTGAGCGCGTCGGACAGCACGATGCAGCCTGGAAGCTTCGAGGCCAGGGTGCCGAGCGCAGCCCAGTTGGAAACATAGCCCGAGGTGAAAAGCAGGGCGGCTTCCTTGCCGTGCAGATCGGCCAGCTCTCGCTCGAGCATCACGTGATGATGGTTGGTGCCGGCGATGTTGCGCGTGCCGCCGGCACCCGCGCCGCACTCGTCCAAGGCCCGGTGCATGGCAGCGATCACCACCGGATGCTGGCCCATGCTGAGATAATCGTTCGAACACCACACCGTCACCGGCCGCCGGCCGCTTTCGCCGTGGCACAGCGCCTCGGGGAAACGGCCCGCACGCCTCTCCAACTCGGCGAAGACCCGGTAACGACCTTCCGCGCGAAGGCCGTCCAGCGCGTTTTCGAAATAGGTTTCGTAATCCATAACCGTCACCATCGCCGCTCGAATCCGTCAGCGCTGCCGGCGGCAGCGGAGCCGCGGATTGCTACGAAAACGCAAGACCGGCCGGTCGCAACTGGCCCTGCCTCGACATGATTCACCCTGGCCCTTATGGGCCGATTCGGCAACCCCGGCGCATGCATATCGAGATCAGCATTGCGTGAGGCGCAGATCAGTCGAGACCCAATGCCTCGGCGATCGTCGCGCGTCTTTCGGCGAGGGGCTGGTCGATCGTGGTGAGATATAGCCTGGTGACCTTGGCCGCAACTTTGCGCATCAACGCTTCGTCGCCGCCATTCGCACGTTTCGGGGCATGAACCACGGTGTCGCCGCCAAAACTGGGGATCGGATGCGGCTCCCCCTCGCCTGGGCGAGAGGGCGTTGCGCCGCCTGCCAGCGCGCGGATGCCCTTGCGGAGCTTGCGTCGCAGCATGGCCACGCCGCGATCGGTCGAGGCCAGACGTTCCTTGGCATGGACCGATACTGGGCCAAGCCCCAGGAAAATCTCCTAGTCGCCAGGGTTGCGGCGGCGTTCCACCCAGGGGCGGTCCCGGATTTCGCCGATCTCCTGGGCCTCGATCACGGTGGGATCGTCCAAGCCTTCCTCGAAGGGATCGGAAATGTCGTTGAAATGGCGCCAACCCATGATCCGCGTATGGGTCGTGTCCAGCGGCACCTGCCAGCGCGTATAGCCGCTGCGGGCAAAGGCGCGGAGGGTGTCTTGCCGTCGCCGGTCGAAACCGTGCCGCCCTGGGTCATATTGGGCAGCAGCAGGTCCTGGGAGCGGATCCAGACGTGATCCCCGACCCGCCGGGTCGAGGTGAACATGAAACCATGGTTGCGCTCATGGAATTCCAGCAGCGGCGCTTCGCCCCATGTGTCGAAGAACTGGGTGCCGTAGGACCGGGTGTGCAGATAGACCGTGTGCGACGGATCGATGCTGTTCTCGGTGATCTGAAGCCAGTTGCATTCGATATCGATGGCGAAAGGCACCATTTCGCCGCCCGGTATCTCGTAGGTGTCGAAGATGGGGAAGGGGGGTCGATCGGCCGGCGGGCCGAGATAGGCGAAGATCAGACCGCGATGTTCCTGGACCGGATAGGCCGGCTGGCACAGGCTGCCCGGCAGTTTGGAATCCGCCGGCTCCAGCGGCGCTTCGATCAGCGTTCCGTCCACGTCGAACAGCCCGCCGTGATAGCAGCGGCGCAGGCCGCGTGCCTCGGGCCGGGCGTATTCCAGGGGCGCGCGGCGATGGACACAGTTGCGATGGACCAGGCCCCAGCGCCCGCCGCCGTCGCGAAACAGCACCAGGTCTTCGCCCAGCAGGCGCAGGCGGAGCGGCATGTCGTCGACTTCGCGGGCCATAGCGACCGGTTGCCAGAACCGCCGAAGATATTCGCCGCCGGGCGTGCCCGGATCGACATGGGTCAGCTCGGCATCCTCGGCGGGCCGATCGGTATGAAAATACCCGCTGAAGCCTTCGTCGGGCGGCCAGTTGCGTTTGACCATCCTCGCCATCTCTCCCCATCCCTGGCCTCAACCGTGGCGCAGATGATCCTGCGCCCGACGGCAACGCCGGGCAAGACGATTGCGGCGGAGAGAAAGAGCCTAGGAGGAGATCAGTTCGACGCTGTCGGCTTCGGGTCCCTTGGGGCTGTCGGTCACGACCAGGCGGACGCGCTGGTTGCGTTCCAGGCTGTCGAGTTCCGACCGCTGGAGCGCCTCGACCGGGACATAGATATCCTTGCCGCCTTCGTCCGGCATGACGAAGCCATAACCCGAATCGGGCCGGAAGAACTTGA
>JAQCGR010000148.1 GCA_027619995.1 Pseudomonadota bacterium
TTCTGCAGGAAGTCCAGATTCTCAAGAACCAGATGCGCGCGACCGCGGCCGATGCCGCGGCGGCGCGCGAGGCGGCCGCCAATCCCGCCGCGCCGGCCAAGATGGTGACCTCCGGCACCAAGGACGTCTCGCTGACGGTCTCGGGCCAGGTCAACCGCGGCATGCTCTACGCCAATGACGGCAATGCCGGGAAGTTCTACTCGGTCGACAACGACGCGTCCTCGACCCGCGTCCGCTTCGACGGCAAGGGCCGGGTGGACGAGGAGCTGAGCGTCGGCACGCGGATCGAGGTCCAGTTCGAATCGAACTCGACCGCCGACGTCAACCAGCTCTCCAGCGACGAGAGCGCGACCACCGACAACTTCACCCAGCGCAAGCTCGAACTCTGGTTCGCCCATAAGCGCTTCGGCAAGCTGTCCCTCGGCCAGGGCGACACCGCGTCGAACGGGATGTCCGAGTTCTCGCTGTCCGGCACGGATCTGGTCAACTATGTCGGCGTCGCCGATATGGCGGGCGGCATGCTGTTCAGCTTCAAGGACAACAACGTCGCCGGCCGGGCGCCGGTCAGCGTCGCGGCCAGCCCGACCGTCGGGGACGCGTTCAGCCAGCTCGACGGCCATGGCCGCCAGGACCGCATCCGCTACGACACCCCGAGCTACGAGGGCGCGGCCCTTGCGACCTCGCTCATCTCGGGCGGGCGGAAATGGGATGTCGCCGGCACCTACGGCGCGACCTTCGGCGATCAGTTCGACGTTCAGGCCGGTATCGGCTTCGCCCATGACGGCGATGCCGATAACCGGATCCACGGTTCGGGCACCGTGCTGCACACCCCGACGGGCATCAGCTTCACCTGGTCCCAGGGCGTGGAATACGACCTCGCCAACGACGGGGCCACGCGGCGCAACGACCAGAACTTCCGCTATGCCCAGCTTGGCTGGCAATGGCCGATCTTCGACTTCGGCAAGACCTATACGGCGGTCGACTATTTCGAGAACACCGACGTCGCCACCAACGGCGATTACGGCCAATCCTATGGTCTGGGCATCGTCCAGAAGATCGACTCGGCGGCGACCGAAATCTATCTCGGCGCGCGCAACTATCACTATAGTCGGACCAACGCCAATTTCAGCGATATCCAAGCGGTGCTGACCGGCGCCCGGGTCAAGTTCTAGGCTCAGGCGCCCGGACCGGAAATATCATGACGGAGCGGAAGATGAAGCGTCTTGCACCCATGGCGATCCTGGCCTGCATCCTCCTTCTCGGGGCCTGCGAAAGCCTCGATGTGAAGCCCTTGGACAAGGCCGCCAAGGGCTATGACGCCCCGGACGAAATACCGTCCGGCCCCGGGGTTTTTTCCGGGGAAAAGGGCGAATTCGAAGTGCTGTAAGGGCTTTCGGACAACCCGGCTCGAAGGGCCGCCCGATCCGTCGGGCGGCCCTTTTCCGTGGCCGATCCGGCGGCGGCGGAGCGCCAGGACCGGCACAAATCCTGGCCCTTCCTCCCCGTAACAAAACTGTCACCTAACTGTCGTAAATGTAACGCGCAGCGTCACTACTGTCCGCGACTGTCGGACGGGCGGGCATCGCTCGAACCGATCCCACGGCCCGGCCGTCGCGTCCTGAATCGCGCCGGCAGAAGGGCCAGGCTATCGTCCTCGATACGGAGACTCAACGTGATCAGGAAAACACTTCTCATCGCCGCCGCGACGGCCATCAGCGCGGCGACATTCGCGGGCGTCGCCCAGGCGCGCGACCGCATCAGCATCGTCGGCTCCTCGACCGTCTTTCCCTACACCCAGGCGGCCGCCGAAGCCTTCTCCACCAAGACCGGACAGCCGGCCCCGGTCGTCGAATCGACGGGTACCGGCGGCGGCATGCAGATCTTCTGCGGCGGCGTCGGCCCCGATCATCCGGACCTCACCGGCGCCTCGCGCGCGATGAAGAAGTCCGAATACGAGCTTTGCCAGAAGAACGGCGTCACCAGCATCACCGAAGTGCTGCTCGGCTATGACGGCCTTTCGATGGCCACCTCGCGTCAGGGCACCGCGATCGACGTAACCAAGGAGCAGCTCTTCAAGGCGCTCGCCGCCCAGGTTCCCGTCGACGGCAAATGGGTCGACAATCCCTACACCAAATGGAACGAGATCGACCCCTCGCTTCCCGCCACCGAGATTCGTGTCTTCGGCCCACCGCCGACCTCCGGCACGCGCGATGCCTGGGTCGAGCTGGTCATGGAAGAGGGTTGCAAAGCCCTGCCCGAGGCCAAGGACCTTAGCAAGGACGACAAGAAGGAGAAATGCGATCGGATGCGGACCGACGGCCCGTTCATCGAGGCCGGCGAGAACGACAACCTGATTGTGCAGCGGCTTGTCTCGGACCCGGTTTCCTACGGCATCTTCGGCTATTCGTTCCTGTACGAGAACCAGGACAAGCTGATGGGCATCAAGGTCGAGGGCGTCGCGCCGTCGGAAGAGACCATCGCCGACGGCAGCTACGCGGTCTCCCGCCCGCTGTTCTTCTACATCAAGAACGCCCATCGCGGCGCCATTCCCGGCCTCGAGGAATTCGTCGCCGAATACGTCAGCGAGGAAGCGATGGGCAATGGCGGCTATCTGTCGGAGCGCGGCCTGATTCCGCTTGCCGACGACAAGCGCAAGACCGTTCAGGATGCCGCCCTGAACGGCGAAAGCATGACAATGAACTAGGTCGCCCGACCCGCGACATCCGCGGCGGAACAAAGATCGTTCCGCCGCGGAATCGCATCCCGGCCTCGATACGTCCCGGCGTTTCCGAAACCCGCACCACGGTCCACGGCCATGCCCGCGATCTACATCTTCCCGATCGTCATCCTGCTCGCGATCCTCGGCTACACGGCCGGAAAGCGGCGCAGCCTCGCCCAATACGGCGACCGGACGGCCGGCGAGAGCTACGCCCCCCGCGGCTATTTCGGCATGTACGTCGCCCTCTGGTGCGGCATTCCGGCGCTCATCCTTTCGGTCGCTTGGCTCATCTTCGAGCCCGTTATCGTCAACGGTCTCGTGCTGTCCGGTCTTCCCGACGCCTTCACCGAGGGCCTGAGCGGCGACCAGATCGCGCTTCTCGAAAGCGAAATCGAGAATCTTTCCAGCGGTGTCGTCTTCGGACAGCCCACGCCCGAGGTCATGGCGGCCGCGGAGCGCTACGGCGAGTTGCGCCAGATCGCCAGGGCCGCGATGTTCACGGCCGTGATCGCCATCGGCCTGGGCGCGATGTCTTTCGCCTACTCCCGCGTCCGGCCGTCCCTGCGCGTCCGCGAGCGCGTCGAGGGCACGATCATGGTGATCCTGGTCCTGTGCTCGATCGTCGCGATCCTGACGACGATCGGAATCGTGCTGTCATTGTTCATCGAAAGCCTGCTGTTCTTCGAGCAGGTCTCGCCATTGGACTTCCTGTTCGGCCTGAACTGGGAGCCGCAAACGGCGATCCGTGCCGACCAGGTCGCCGCGGCAGGTTCGTTCGGCGCGGTGCCCGTCTTCGCCGGCACGCTGCTGATCAGCGCGATCGCCATGCTCGTCGCCGTGCCGATCGGCCTGATGAGCGCGATCTACCTCGCGGAATACGCGCCGAGCGCCGTGCGCTCGGCCGCCAAGCCCGTGGTCGAGATGCTCGCCGGCATTCCGACCATCGTCTATGGCTTCTTCGCCGTCCTGACCATCGCCCCGCTCTTCCGGGAAATGGGCGTCACACTGGGCCTGAACGTGGCCGCGAACAGCGCCCTGGCGGCAGGCGTCGTCATGGGCGTCATGATCATACCCTTCGTGTCTTCGCTCTCGGACGACGCGATCACCGCGGTCCCGCGCTCTTTGCGCGACGGTGCCGCGGCGCTGGGGTCCACCCGGTCCGAAACCATCGTCCAGGTCATTTTTCCGGCGGCCCTGCCCGGTATCGTGGGCGGCATCCTTCTCGCCACCAGCCGCGCCATCGGCGAGACCATGATCGTGGTGATGGCGGCCGGTCTCACCGCCAATCTCACCGCCAATCCGTTCGAAGGCGTGACCACCGTGACCGTTCAGATCGTAACCCTGCTGATCGGCGACACCGCCTTCGACAGTCCGAAAACCCTGTCCGCCTTCGCGCTCGGTCTCGTGCTGTTCCTCATCACCCTCTGCCTCAACATCGTCGCGCTGCGCATCACGCAGAAATATCGAGAGAAATATGACTGATACGATTAAAGATCCCGGTTTCGAGGCCTCCGCGGCCCTGGGGGACGCGCAGCGGCGAATCAGACGCCGCTACGCGGCCGAGCGCAGGTTCAAGTTCTTCGGGCTCGCGGCGATCCTGGCGGCGGTGGGTGTGTTGGTCGTGCTGCTCTTCACGATCGTCTCCTCGGGCTATCCGGCGTTTTTCCAGACTCGGATCGCGCTGGATGTCGATCTGCGCGATCCGACGCTGGAACAGGCCGATCCGGCCAAGGCGAACTACCGCAAGATTTTCGACGATGCACTGGCGGCGAGCCTTCCTGGCATCACCGATACCAAGGAGTTGAGAGAGCTCCGGGCAATGGTGACCGCGGCCGCGCCCTATCTGATCCGGGATCGCGTGGTCGACGATCCGTCGCTGATCGGACGCGAGGTCCGAATGGAGCTCCCGGCGTCCGATCGCATCGACCAGCTCCAGAAGGGCGAGATCGACCGGAACGTTGCGCCCGATCGGCGCATCGTCACGGATAACCAGATCGCCTGGTACGACCGGCTCGACGCCGATGGCCGGATAAGCGCACCCTTCAATAGCGGCCTGTTCTTCAACGCCGACAGTCGCTTCCCCGAACTCGCCGGCCTCTGGGGCGCCATCGTCGGATCCTTCTACGCGCTGATGGTGTGCTTCTTTCTGAGTTTCCCGATCGGCATCGCGGCGGCGATCTATCTCGAGGAGTTCGCGCCGAAGAACCGGTGGACCGACCTGATCGAGGTGAACATCAACAACCTCGCGGCCGTGCCGTCGATCGTCTTCGGGCTGCTGGGCCTCGCCGTCTATATCCAGACCTTCGGCCTGCCGCGTTCGGCCCCCCTGGTCGGCGGCATGACCCTCGCGCTGATGGCCTTGCCGACGATCATCATCGCCTCGCGCGCGGCCCTGAAATCGGTTCCCCCCTCGGTGCGCGAGGCGGCCCTGGGCGTCGGTGCGTCGCATCAGCAGGCCGTGCTGCATCACGTCTTGCCGCTCGCCATGCCGGGCATGCTGACGGGGGCGATCATCGGTCTCGCCCAGGCCCTGGGCGAAACCGCGCCGCTCCTGCTCATCGGCATGAACGCCTTCATCACATCGGCGCCCGAAGGCATCACGGCGCCGTCCACCGCCCTGCCCACGCAGATCTACATCTGGGCCGACAGTCCGGAGCGGGGCTTCGTCAGCCGGACATCCGCCGCAATCATCGTGCTGCTGGGCTTCCTCGTCTGCATGAACGCAGTGGCCATTTATCTGCGCAAGCGACTTGAGGTTCGGTGGTAGAGAATGGAATTTCATCGGGAGAGAATGCGATCATGAATCTTCAGGAAAGCGGCCGCGACGCGGCCTCCGCCGATGCCGGCCATACAGCCGCGCCCGCGGCGCTTGCGGACACGCGGACCGTCAAGATCGAGTGCCGGGACGTCAACGTCTATTACGGCGAGGCCCACGCGCTCAAAGGCGTCGATCTCGATATCTACGAGAACGAGGTGACGGCCTTCATCGGTCCGTCAGGTTGCGGCAAGTCCACCTTCCTGCGCTGCCTGAACCGCATGAACGACACGATCGACACCTGCCGCGTGAAGGGCAGTATCAATCTCGACGGAGTCGACGTGTACAACCGTGCCGTCGATGTCGTGCAACTGCGGGCCAAGGTCGGCATGGTCTTCCAGAAACCGAACCCCTTCCCCAAATCGATCTACGACAACATCGCCTATGGCCCGCGCATCCACGGCCAGGCCCGGACCAAGGCCGATCTGGACGAGATCGTTCTGACCAGCCTGGAGAAGGCGGGCCTGCTGGACGAGGTCCACGACCGGCTCGACCAGCCGGGCACCGGGCTGTCGAGCGGCCAGCAGCAGCGCCTGTGCATCGCCCGGGCGATCGCCGTCAGCCCCGAGGTCATCCTGATGGACGAGCCCTGCTCGGCCCTCGACCCGATCGCCACCGCGCGCATCGAGGAACTGATCGACGAACTGCGCGGGAACTACACAATCGTCATCGTGACCCATAACATGCAGCAGGCGGCCCGCGTGTCGCAGCGCACGGCGTTCTTCCACCTGGGCAACCTGATCGAGGTCGACGAGACCGAGCAGGTCTTCACCAGTCCGAAGAACGAGCATACCCAGGGTTACATCACCGGACGCTACGGTTGAGCGGGCGCGAAGGGAGCGACGTGGCAATGCCTACCGAACATATCGTCAAGGCCTATGACGACGAGCTGAAGCAGCTCAGCAACATGATCTCGCGCATGGGCGGGCTGGCCGAGAACCAGGTCGCCATGGCGATCGAGGCGGTCGTGCGCCGGGACAACGCGGCCGCGACCGAAACGATCCAGAGCGACGAGAAGGTCGACCAGCTGGAGCATGAGGTCGACCAGTTCTGCGTCCGGCTGCTGGCCCTGCGCCAGCCGATGGCGGGCGATCTGCGCCGCATCATCGGCGCGCTGAAGATTTCCAGCGATCTGGAGCGGATCGCCGATTACGGCGCCAATGTCGCCAAGCGGGCGCTGCAGCTCAACCAGATCAAACCAGTCAAGCCGCTCTATGCCATTCCGCGCATGGGCAAGCTGGCCCAGGAGATGATCAAGGACGTGCTCGACGCCTTTGCCGAGAGCGATGTCGACAAGGCGCTCGACGTCTGGCATCGCGACGAGGAAGTCGACGAGATGTACACGAGTCTGTTTCGCGAACTCCTGACCTACATGATGGAGGATCCGCGCAACATCACGGCCTGCACCCATCTCCTCTTCATCGCCAAGAATATCGAGCGGGTGGGCGACCACGCGACCAACATCGCCGAGACCATCCATTTCCTCGTGCGCGGCGGCCCCTTCAGCCAGGGCCGGCGGCAAACCCATGACGGCAGCGTCCTGATCGGTCTGGACAATGAGGTGGAAGCGTCATGAAACCCCATATCCTGGTCGTCGAGGACGAGACCGCGCTGGTCACCTTGCTGCGCTACAACCTGGAGCGCGAGGGCTTCCGCGTCACCGAATCGACGGATGGCGAGGATGCGGTGATCCAGGCGGTGGAGGATGTGCCGGACCTGATCCTGCTCGACTGGATGCTGCCCCAGCTCTCCGGCATCGAGGTCTGCCGCCAGCTGCGCCGCAAGACCGAGACCCGCGCCGTGCCGATCATCATGCTGACCGCGCGGGGCGAGGAATCGGACCGGATCCGGGGGCTCGACTGCGGGGCCGACGACTATATCACCAAGCCCTTCTCGATCGCCGAGCTGGTGGCGCGGGTGCGCACCGTCCTGCGCCGCGCCCGCCCGGCCCTGCAGGAGGAGATCCTGCGCTATTCCGATATCGTCATGGACCTGGCCAGCCATCGGGTCAGCCGGGCCGAACGTCCGATCCATCTCGGCCCGACCGAGTTCCGCCTGCTGCGCTATTTCATGGAACATCCGGGCCGGGTGTTCAGCCGCGAACAATTGCTCGACGCGGCCTGGGGCCGCGACGTCTATGTCGAACCGCGCACGGTCGACGTCCATATCCGGCGGCTGCGCAAGGTGCTGAACGGCGAGGGTGAGCTGGATGTGATCCGCACCGTGCGGGCGGCGGGCTATGCCCTGGATCAGCCGCAATCCGGCGATATGGCGAGAGCCGCCTCGTAGACCGCCACCGCCTCGGCCCCGAAACAGACGAAGATCACCTCTTCGATTCCGGATCCGGTTTCGGCTTCCGGCGCCGTCTCGGCGCGCACCGCCCGCACCGCGATGGCCGCCGCGCGGGCGGGCGGAAAGCCGTAGACGCCGGTCGAGATTGCGGGGAAAGCGATGCGCTTCACGCCGTGGCGCCGGGCCAGGGCAAGGCTATTGCGGTAGCAATCCGCGAGCAGCCGGTCCTCATCGGCATCGCCGCCGCGCCAGACCGGACCGACCGTGTGGATGACATGGCGCGCGGGCAGGTCAT
>JAQCGR010000149.1 GCA_027619995.1 Pseudomonadota bacterium
TTGCCCGCCGAACGATCCAGGGTCACGATCAACCGTGTGGGAGGGGCCCACATGGGGAATCCCGGTTCAGATGTCCGGCCGGGCCGATTCCCGCGCGCAGCAACATGGCCGGGGAATGGATCGCCCCACAGGACAGGATGATTTCCTTGGCCAGGATTTTTTCGTCCGCGCCGCCCTGCCCCGCAACTTCGACGCCGACGCAGCGCGCGCCGTCCATGACGAGTCCGCGCACCGGGGTATCGGGGCGAACTTCCAGGTTCGGGCGGCGCCGGGTCGCATTGTCGAGATAGCCGATCGCGGTCGAGACGCGACGGTCGTAGATGTTGGATATGGGCAGCGGAAACCAGCCCTCGCCGAATCCGTTGGCGCCGTTCTGGTCCTCCAGATTCTTCCAGCCCGCCTCGGTCCAGGCCCGCGCCGCGGCCTTGGTCACGCCTGGCCAGAGGTCGTCGAAGATGCGCCGGATCTGGATGCGCCCATCCTTGCCGTGCAGCGGGCCTTCGAAATCCATGTCGCGCTCGGCGCGCACAAAATACGGCAGAACATCGTCCCAGGCCCAGCCGGCGGCACCCATTTCGGCCCATTCGTCGTAATCGTCCGGCGTGCCCCGGTTGGCCTGCATGTCGTTGAGGCTGGAGCCGCCGCCCATGATCCGCGCCTGTTCGTAGCGCCGGACCGCCTCGGGCTCGGGAGCGTTATGCGAGATCGGATGCAGATGGATGCGCAGGCCCGACCAGGTGTTGATCGGGTTGAAATAGGCGGTGCGCGGATAGCTGTCGAGAATTTCGGGCGGCACCCGGTCGGGCGGCGTGTCGCGCCCGGCCTCGATCAGCAAAACCTTGTTCGCATTCCGAGCCGAAAGCCGATTGGCCAGCACGCAGCCCGCCGAACCGCCGCCCACGATGACATAGTCGTAACGCATGCTCGTCCGCCCTCCCGGAAACAGGGACGGCTGCCTTTAGCAGATAGCCGCCTCGGTGACGAACCCTTTGCCGCATGCCTGCGTCTCGACAGGAAAGGAAGACGCCCTCGTGCTGTGGGTCAGCGCGGGCTGAGCGGGATCAATCGCTGGTGAACAGGGCGTTCAGGACTTCCGGGTCGCCCTCATGGACATCGACGGCGAGCACCGTATCGATGGTCTCGCCATCGCTCGACAACGGCGCGCGAAAGACCACCTGACGCGACCATCGCTCCTCCCGGCCCAGGGTCTCGATACCGAAAACCTGCGGCGCGCGCTCGCGCAGCAGATCGAGATACTGGCGCCAGACCAGATCGGCGTATTCGCGCGGCCGCAGATCGGCGACCGGCGTGCCGGTCAATTCGATCCCATGGGCATCGACGATCGCCGTCCCGATAAGGCGAAAACGCAGATCGAAAGGCTCGCGCAGAATGTCGGTCAGGACGACGAAGGGCATCACGTTCGGCCTCAGCCCCTCCGGCCGGATCTCGTCCGGCCGGGGCGCGAAGCGTTCTCCTTTCAAGGCGATCCAATAGGCATGGACCTCCTGCAGACGCGGCGTGTTCATTTCTTCCAGCGGAATTCTGACGTTGCGGATCATCATGTACGGATCATCATCTACGAATTGTTGCGGATGAACTGTCGCCGGCAAACCATCGGTGTTCGTCTTGCCGGATCGCTTCGAATACCTCCATCGCGCTCATCCGTAGCCCGCCAAGGTAGCGCGATCCGCGACCGCCTGCGCCGCTTCGTCCGACGCCTCAATCTCCTCCGCGCTCCGGCCAAGCAGGGCCACGCGCGGATCCTCAAGTGCGGTCTCGCCGAGAATACGTCCATGTACGGCATAGCCGATCAGGTTCTGCAAGGGCAGCGGCAACTCGCGCGCAAGTTCGACCGGCACGGTCAGGAACTGATTCTCGATCTGGCGGAGCCAGCCGAGGGCGTGGTTGAAGGAAATACCGATGCGAATGGAATCCGCGGTGACATTGGCGCCCCCGCCATGCAACACCGAGCCGTAATGCAGCAGGACGTCGCCCTTGGCCATCTCCGCCGACACCACCTCCTCCGACCGGGCCACGCGGTCGCGCGGCCAGAGATGGCTGCCCGGCACGATGCGGGTCGCCCCATTCGCCTCGGTGAATTCCGACGCCGCCCACATGCCGATGAAGGACCACTCGGCACCGGGTTCGCGGGGCCAGGCCCAGACTTCGTCGTCGCGGTGCAGTGGCTGGGCCGATTCGCCCGGGCCGAGCAGGATCAACTGGGTGTAATTGAGTTGGATGCGCCGGCAATGGGGCCGCAGCGCATGTTCGGCGAGGGCCAGACAGGCCTCGTCGAGGATCAATTCGCGGAAGGCCGCTGAACGGGCGATCAAGCCGCCGACCCGCCTCGTCGCACGGCCCCGAAAATCGTCCAGGCCGGTCCTTGCAGCATCCCACCACGGGCGCAGTTCCGCGACCACGCGGTCCATCGCACCCGGCTCGGCGCGCCCTGTCAGGATGACCGCCCCGTCCCGTTCCATTGCGGCCAAGGCCGCGGTGGCGCCTGCCGCGCCGTCGATCCGACAAACCGTCACGCTGCCCCCCTCTCCGACCCGGACAGCCTATAGAATCGCCGAACGCTGGAAAACACGGGACTTCGGAAGAGGCGGATGGGGTGGGCGACGGGACTTGAACCCGCGGCCTCTAGATCCACAATCTAGTGCTCTAACCACCTGAGCTACGCCCACCATCCGCCAACTTCCGGCGAGGGGGCGTGATGTAGCCCCGACGGTGGTTTCCGTCAAGCCGCACCGTCCTCGGGCGCTATTCCCCCTGTCCTCGGGCGTTTGTCCTATGACACGGCACAGCGCTCCGGCGCGTGGTTGGCTTCCCAGGCTCGCCGCGAACCGCATGTGCGAAACGCGAGCGACGCCAACAAGGATGGAGCCCAGCAATGAATCGTGGCCTGTATTTCGTGGTCGGCGCCCTGGTCGTGGCCGTGGTCGTCATCGGCTATGTCCTGTTCGGCGCCGGCGGCGCCGACGGTCCCAAGGACGTCAATATCAAGATCGAAGCCCCCGCCAAGGAATAGCCTGGCCCCAAGATTAGTCTGGAAGGGGATCGTCTGAGGGGGATTCTCGCTCGCTAACCCCGCGCGAAATGCCGGGCCAGGCGGTCGGCCGCCTCGTCCAGGGACTCGTCGTATTTGCAGAAGGAGAAGCGGACATACTGGTCCGGCGCCTTGCCGCTTTCATACAGCGCGCTATAGGGAATCGCCGCGACCCCCGCCTCCTCCGCGATATGCCGGCAGAATTCCACATCGGTGCCGTTGAAGCCGACCGAACGGATATCGGCGGATAGGAAGATCGTCGCCTCGCAGGGTAGGGTTTCCATCCCCATTCGGTTCAACGCGGCGGCGAAGCGATCGCGCTTGGCCTGAAGATCCGCACCCAGGGCGTGGAAATACTCGTCCGGCTTGCCCAGGCCATGGGCGATCCCGAGCTGCAGGTTCCCCGGGGTCGAGAAGATCATGTACTGGTGCATCTTGATGGAGGACAACAGGGTTTCGGCCTGGGCCGCCATGAAGCCGACCTTCCAGCCCGTGACCGAAAAGATCTTGCCGGCCGAGCCGACGCGGACCGTCCGCTCGGCCATCCCGGGCAGGGTCGAGAGCGGGATATGCTTGTTGCCGTCGAAGGTGTGGTGCTCGTAGACCTCGTCCGACAGGGCGTAGCAGTCGTAGCGCAGGCACAGTTCGGCGATCTTCTCGAGATCCTTCTGGCCGAAAATCTTGCCCGTCGGATTCATCGGCGTGTTCAGCAGGATCATCTTGGTGCGCGGACTGAACGCGGCCTCCAGAGCGGCATGGTCCAATTCCCAGCCCGGCGGCTGAAGCTGGACATATTTCGGCACGCCGCCGGCACGCCGGACCATGGGGACATAGATGTTGAAGACCGGCTCGATCATCACGACCTCGTCGCCCGGCTCGATCAGACCGAAGATCGCGACGGCCAGCGCCTCGGTCGCGCCGCAGGTGATCAGCACTTCGCTCTGCCAGTCGTAATCGACGCCGTAGAAGCGCCGGTCGTGCTCGGCCACGGCCTGGCACAACTCGGGCACGCCGAGCGAGCGGGGATACTGGTTCGCCCCCTTTTCCGTCGCCTCGATGGCGACCCGGCGGACATCCTCGTCACCGTCGCCATCGGGAAAGCCTTGGCCGAGATTGACGGCGTCATGCTCCAGCGCCAGGCGCGACATCTCGGCGAAGACCGAGGCCGGATTGCCCATGACGACCGAATTGGCGGGTTTCATGCCTGTCGCTCCCTCACCGCTCGAAACACGGCAAAGCATGTAGCACGGCCCGCGCGCGATTGTCCCGGCCGCCGGGCTTGGGCATCATCGTGGCGGACAGACGGAAGCAAGCCGCCCCAGGCTATTGTCGGGACACGCATATAACGGGCTTCATGCTGAGCCTGTCGAAGTATGAGGCCGTGGCACGATATGGCGGTGTGCCATCCGCGCCCTTCGACAGGCTCGGGGTGAGGACGGCAGGGTTTCGCCCAGACTCAAGGACGAAGGGGCGAGAGTCCGCTTCGCCGATCGAAGAGGGAGACAGCGACCATGATCCAACTCGCCAAGCGGATGGACAGCCTGGGCACCGAGACGGCTTTCGAGGTGCTGGCCCGGGCCAATGCCCTCGCCGCCCAGGGCAAATCGATCATCAACCTGGGCATCGGCCAGCCGGATTTCAAAACCCCGGCCCATGTCGTCGAGGCCGGCCGGAAAGCGTTGGCCGACGGCCATCACGGCTATACCCCCGCCAACGGCATCCCGCCCCTGCGCGAGGCGGTCGCCGCCGATATCGCGAAGTACCGCAAGGTCGAGATCGACCCCGCCAATGTCCTGATCGTGCCGGGCGGCAAGGTCACGATGTTCTTCGCCATCCTAATGTTCGGCGAGCCGGGCGCGGAGATCATGTATCCCAATCCCGGCTTCCCGATCTACGAATCGGTGATCCGCTTCTCCGGCGCCAAGCCCGTGCCGATCGACCTGCACGAGGCGAACGGCTTCGCCTTCGATGCCGAGGAGGTGCTGTCCAAGATCACCCCGGCGACCCGGCTGATGATTCTCAATTCCCCGGCCAACCCCACGGGCGGCGTGGTGCCGCGCGCCGAGATGGACAAGCTGGCCGCCGGCCTGGCCGACCATCCCCAGGTCTGCATCCTCTCGGACGAGATCTATGGCCGCATCCTTTACGACAAGCATGAACACGTCAGCCTGCTGGAATACGAGGCTCTGCGCGAGCGCACGATCCTGCTCGACGGCTGGTCCAAGACCTATGCCATGACCGGCTGGCGCATGGGTTATTCGGTCTGGCCCAAGGCGCTGTTTCCCCATGCCGAGCGGCTGGCGATCAACTGCCATTCCTGCGTCAACGCGGCGGCCCAATATGCCGGGATCGCGGCCCTGGAAGGCCCCCAGGACGCGGTCGACGAAATGGTGACGGCCTTCGCCGAGCGGCGCCAGGTGATCGTCTCGGGCCTCAACCAGATTCCCGGTTTCCGCTGTGTCGAGCCGGGCGGCGCCTTCTACGCCTTTCCCAATATCGAGGGCACGGGCTTCACGGCGAAGGAATTGCAGAACAAGCTGCTCGACGAGGCCGGCATCGCGACCGTCGCCGGCACCAGCTTCGGCGCCTTCGGCGAGGGCTATATCCGCTTCTCCTACGCCGCCAGCAAGGCGGAGATCGAGGAAGCCCTGCAACGCATCAAGGACTGTTTGCGGTAGGATAGCGCCTAGTCCCTCCCTCTCTCGAGAAGGAATCCTGCCATGACCCCCGCCGCGTTGACCGGCCTGCCCCTCCCCCTCACCGCCCTGTTCGCGGGCCTCTGCGCCCTTCTGTTCACCGTCTTTTGCACCCTGGTTATCGTCAATCGGGGGCGCACCGGAACCTCCCTGGGCGACGGCGGGGACGAGGCCCTGCGGCTGGCGATCCGGCGCTTCGGCAACTTCACGGAATTCGTCCCCATCGGCCTCGTCCTGATGGCCGTGATCGAGTTGAACGGCGCGGCGGAGTGGATGCTCTGGGCGATGGGCGGGCTCCTCGTTGCCGGTCGGCTGCTGCATTTCTGCGGCCTCGATCCGAACAAGGGTGCGACAGCGGGCCGGGTTGCCGGGATCGCCGCCAACCTGATCGCCATCCTGGGTGGCGGCGTGGTCGCGATTGTGCAATTCCTCGACGCTGCCTGAGGTCGATGGCGAAATCCTCCCCCGCCCTCGACCGCGCCCTCGGGCTGCTATTGCCTCTGGGCGATGTGCGCCCGCGCGCCATGTTCGGCGGCTGGGGCCTCTATCTCGACGGCGTAATGTTCGCCCTGATCGCCTATGAGACGCTGTATCTGAAGGTGGATGGGCAGACCAAGGAGGCCTTCGCCGCCGCGGGCGGCCAGCCCTTCCAATACGAGCGCGAGGGCCGCAAGCCGGTCGAAATGTCCTATTGGACCCTGCCGGAAGAGCATATGGCCGACCCGGCCGCCCTCCTCCCCTGGGCCGAACGCGCCGTCACCGCGGCCCAGCGCAACGCGGCAAAGAAACGGAGCGGGCGAAGCGCCGCGAAACGGCAATCGGCGCGCGGTTGATCCGCCACGCGATCGGGCCAAGACTGTCGCTCGACAAACCCATCGCATCGACCCCATATCGAAGCCATGACCGACGCCGCACCCGACCGCATCCCGGCCCTCGTCCATGCCCTGCCCAAGGCCGAGTTGCATCTCCATATAGAGGGCACCCTGGAGCCGGAGATGGCCTTCGCCATGGCCCGGCGCAACGGCGTGAAGCTGCGCTTCGAGTCGATCTCGGATCTGCGTGCAGCGTATAATTTCGACGATCTCCAATCCTTTCTCGATCTCTATTACGAGACCGCCTCGGTGCTGCGGACCGAGCGGGATTTCCACGATCTGGCGGCCGCCTATCTCGACCGGATGGCGGCCGAGAATGTGCGCCATGTCGAAATCTTCTTCGATCCGCAGACCCATACGTCGAGGGGCATCGCCTATGACACCGTCCTGGACGGGCTCTGCGCGGCCCTGGACGAGGCCGAGGCCGATCACGGCCTCACCAGCCGGCTCATTCTCTGCTTCCTGCGCGACCGCAGCGCCGAGGAGGCCATGGCGGTCCTCGAAGCCGCCCTGCCCCGCCTCGACCGGATCGCCGGGGTGGGTCTCGATTCGGCGGAAAGCGGCAATCCCCCGTCGAAATTCGAAGCCGTCTTTGCCCGCGCCCGCGCCGAAGGGCTGACGACCGTGGCCCATGCCGGCGAGGAAGGCCCGCCGGCCTATATCCGCGAGGCGCTCGACCTGCTCCACGTCACGCGGATCGATCACGGCGTGCGCTGCGAAGGCGACCCGGATCTGGTCGCACGCCTCAGAATCGAGCAAATGCCGCTCACCGTCTGCCCGCTGTCCAATATCCGCCTGCGGGTGTTCGACAGCCTGGCCGACCACAATATCAAACGCCTGCTCGATGCCGGGCTTCTGGTTACGGTCAATTCCGACGATCCGGCCTATTTCGGCGGTTACCTCTCGACCAATTTCATCGAGACCCAACGCGCCCTGGCGCTCGACGAGGCGGATATCGTCACCCTGGCCAAGAACGGTTTCACGGCCAGCCTGCTGCCGGCGGAGAAGAAGGCCGCGCATCTCGCCGCCGTCGATGCCGCCTACCGGGAGTTTCAAGAGAGCCACGGCCGCCCGTCGACTGCCTAGAATTTAGGCTGCTGCCTATTTTTGCGGCAAAACCTCGCCCGCCAAACCGGCAAGCGAAAGCGTTGGGTTAATTTTCTTATATATTTCAATAGATTAAACCGCACCCATCATTGGCATGGGAAATGCTCTATCGAACGGGACATTCATTGAAAGAACCGGTGCGGAGCGTCATGCGGAAGATCGAAGCCATCATCAAACCGTTCAAGCTCGAAGAGGTGAAGGAGGCCCTGCACGAGGTCGGCCTCAAGGGCCTGACGGTGATCGAAGCCAAGGGCTTCGGCCGCCAGAAGGGGCATACCGAGCTCTATCGCGGCGCCGAATATGTCGTCGACTTTCTGCCCAAGATCAAAATCGAAATCGCGGTTTCG
>JAQCGR010000150.1 GCA_027619995.1 Pseudomonadota bacterium
TGCTCAACAAGGGCCCCTATCGCCAATCGAAAATTCTGGTCGCCGGCGAGAATTTCGGCTGCGGCTCCAGCCGTGAGCATGCGCCCTGGGCCCTGCTCGATTTCGGCATCCGCTGCGTCATCGCGCCCAGCTTCGCCGATATCTTCCACAACAACTGCTTCAAGAACGGGATCCTGCCCATCGTCCTGCCACAGGAGACCATCGACGAATTGATGGAAGACGCGGGCAAGGGCGGCAACGCCACCTTCACCGTGGATCTCGAGGCGCAGGAAATCACCCGGCCCGACGGCGGCAAGATCGCCTTCGAGGTCGACTCCTTCCGCAAGCATTGCCTGCTGAACGGGCTGGACGATATCGGTCTGACCCTGCAGCGGGGCGCCAGGATCGACGGTTACGAAGACGGTCAGCGTGGCGGGCAGCCCTGGCTCTGGTCCGGCGCGACCCTCGCCTGATCCGGTTTCCGGCCTCCGATAGGACGGCCGCATTTCCCCTGATTTTTACGTGTTGAAGGAGTAGAGGCGCATGGCGTCCAACAGAAAGGTCCTCATGCTGCCGGGCGATGGCATCGGCCCCGAGGTCGTCGGTCAGGTCAAGCGCGTCATGGAGTGGATGGAGAAGCGCGGCATGGCCGGCTTCGAGGTGACGGAGGACCTGGTGGGCGGTGCGGCCTACGACGTCCACGGCACCCCTCTGGCCGACTCGACCATGGCGGCGGCGATGGCCTCCGATGCCGTGCTGCTGGGCGCGGTCGGCGGGCCCAAATGGGATTCCCTGCCCTTCGAAGTGAAGCCCGAGCGCGGCCTCCTGCGCCTGCGCAAGGAGATGGAGCTCTTCGCCAATCTACGCCCGGCCCTGGTCTTCGACGCCCTGGTCGACGCCTCGACCCTGAAGCCCGAGATCGTCCAGGGTCTCGACATCATGATCGTGCGCGAGCTGACCGGTGGGATCTATTTCGGCGAGCCGCGCGGCATCGAGAATCTGGGCTGGGGCGAGCGCCGCGGCATCAACACCCAGGTCTATACGACGACCGAGATTCGCCGCGTTGCGCGCGTCGCCTTCGACCTGGCGATCAAGCGCAACGGGCGGGTCTGCTCCTGCGAAAAGGCCAATGTGATGGAATCCGGCGTGCTCTGGCGCGAGGAAGTCCAGAAGGTTCATGACGATGAATATCCCGAGATCGAACTGAGCCATATGTACGCGGATAACGCGGCCATGCAGCTCGTGCGCGATCCCAAGCAGTTCGACGTCATCGTCACTGACAACCTGTTCGGCGACATTCTCTCGGACGAGGCCGCCATGCTGACCGGGTCGCTCGGCATGCTGCCCTCGGCCTCCCTGGGGGCGGAAGACGAGGACGGCCGCCGCCGCGCTCTCTACGAGCCGGTGCACGGCAGTGCGCCCGATATCGCCGGCAAGGACATGGCCAATCCGCTGGCCACCCTGCTCAGCTTCTCGATGATGCTGCGCTATTCCTTCGCCATGGGCGAGGAGGCCGACCTGCTCGACGGCGCCATCAAGAAGGTGCTCGACGGTGGTATGCGCACGGCCGACATCATGCAGAAGGGCAAGGCCCGGGTCTCGACCACGGTGATGGGCGACGCCCTGCTCGACGAACTGGACCGCCGCGCCGCATGATTGCGCAGCCTTGGCGCGAAGCGCTTAGGCGAAGCTGGGTGAGGGGGCTGGGGCCGGGGAGTCTCGGTATCGAAATCGTGCAAGCGCCCCGCGTTCACCCCGCCCGGCGGGCCAGTATCTTGATGCCGGGCTTCCAGGCGAAGCCCGTCTGCACGGTCTCCAGCCCGTGGCGGGCGAGCAGGGCGCGCAGGCTCGACGGGGTGAAAAAGACGCAATGGGAGGGCGGGCAGAAGCCGTCCCAATCGGTCAGCCGGCGCGGCCGGCGCCAATGGCTGATATCCGGCGTGGTCACATAGAGATGCCCGCCCGGCTTGAGCAGCCGGGCGATCGCCGCGACGAAATCGGAGACTTCGGGCACATGCTCGATCACCTCCGAGGAATAGATCAGGTCGAAGAGTGCTTCGGGCGCGTAATCCTCGATCCTTCCCTCGAAATAGCCGTTCTTCGGATAATGCTCCCGCGCGTAACGGACCGAGACGGGGTCGAGTTCGATGCCATGGGCGTCGAAGCCCCGCTCGCGCGCCGCCTCGACCATGAAGCCGCCGTTGCAGCCGACATCCAGGAAGCGGCCGCCCGGGACCCGGCGCGCCAGCCGCTTCATGCGTGCGCGCGACCGGCGCAGCTTCTTGTCGACCTTCGAGAAATAACCCGACAGCGCGCCGTCATAGGCATCGGTGTAGAGCGCGGCGAGGGCCGCCTCGTCCGGCATGGGATGGAGATAGACCGTGGCGCAACCGCGGCAGCGATAGAGGGCCATGCCCTCATGCTCGGTGAAGAATTCATGGGCCACGGACTCGCAGGCCGGGCAGAGGGGGGCGCTTGGCATGGCGGGACTATCGGGACGCGGGGGGAAGGGGTCAACCGGCGCCGTTGCTTGAAAAGCGCCGCTACGGGGCGTAAGTCATGCGCCGTTCACGAAGTCCGAACCGGGAGTTGATATCCATGGGCTACAAGGTCGCGGTGGTGGGCGCCACGGGCGCTGTCGGGCGTGAGATGCTGCAGACCCTCGCTGAGCGGGAATTCCCGGTGGACGAGGCCGTCGCCCTCGCTTCGGCCAAGTCGAAGGGACGTGAAGTCTCCTTCGGCGACGAAACCGTCCTCACGGTCATGGATCTCGACAAATACGACTTCAAGGGCGTGGATATCGCCTTGTTCTCGGCGGGCGGCAGCATCTCGGCGAAATACGCGCCACGCGCGGCCAAGGCCGGGGCGGTGGTGATCGACAACACCAGCCATTTCCGCATGGAAAAGGATGTCCCCCTGGTCGTGCCCGAGGTCAATCCCCAGGCCATCGCGGGCTACACCAAGCGCAACATCATCGCCAACCCGAACTGTTCGACCATCCAGATGGTCGTGGCCCTGAAGCCGCTGCATGATATCGCGCGCATCAAGCGGGTCGTCGTCTCGACCTATCAGTCGGTCTCGGGCGCGGGCCAGTCGGCGATGGACGAGCTCTTCAACCAGACCCGCAGCATCTACATGAACCAGCCCGTGGTGAAGGAGGAATTCACCAAGCAAATCGCCTTCAACGTCATTCCCCATATCGACGTCTTCATGGATGACGGCTCGACCAAGGAGGAATGGAAGATGCGGGTCGAGACGCGCAAGATCCTGGACCCGGATATCGAGATTTCGGCGACCTGCGTGCGCGTGCCGGTCTTCATCGGCCATGGCGAGGCGATCCATGTCGAATTCGCCAAGCCGATCACGGTGCAGGAGGCGCGCGCGGCCCTGCGCAAGGCGCCCGGCATCGCGGTCGTCGATCACCAGCAGGACGAAGGCTATGTCACGCCGGCCGAGGCGGCGGGCGAGGATTCGGTCTATGTCAGCCGGCTCCGCCAGGACCCTTCGGTCAAACACGGCATCAGCTTCTGGTGCGTCGCGGACAATCTGCGCAAGGGTGCCGCGCTCAACTCGGTGCAGATCGCCGAGACCCTGATCGCGAGCTATCTCAGCAAGGCCGCCTAGAGGGTCTTCAGGGCGAGAAGATCCTCGCCCAGAATGACACTCAGCAGGGCGAGCACGCCGAAGGCGAAGATGATCGCCGCCGAGACGCGCGAGATCCAGCTCATGCCGCCGTCGGAGAGGATGCCGCGGAACAGGTCGACACCCAGGGTGATGATCAACCACCACACGATTGAGCCCGCGAAGACCCCGCCGACCAGGATCCAGGCGTCGATTGCCGTCACGACCGAGCTCATCACGCCGAAGGAGGCGAAGATGGAGGCGAAGGCCATGATGGTGATCGGGTTGGTGATCGTCATGGCGAAGGTCGAGAAGAAATTGCCCAGATGATCGGTCACCCCGGTCGGTGCCGCGGCCTTGGCCGGGCCGGAGATAAGCAGCTTGATGCTGAGTCCGATCAGCGCGGCGCCGCCGACGCAGCGCACCCAGTCCTGGTGGTCCAAGATGAAGTCGGAGATGACCGACAGCCGCGACGAGCCCGAGAAAGGTATCGGCCAGGGCCGCCCCCAGACCGGAGATCAGGCCCGCGATGCGGCCGTGAGCCAGCGATCTTTGCGCGCAAAGAATACCGACCGGCCCGACGGGCGCGGCCAGCAGGAAGCCGATGATGGCTCCATTGACGAAGAGCGCGGTGTCGTTCACGCCGCCCGGCTGGCCCCCTGTTTTGTCCTGCCCCCCATGCCCCGCTCCGCCACGGCCTTTTCTGATCGAGCCTGATCGGGGCCGTTCGCGATGCGCGACCCTCCTTGTCTAGCCCAGGCGCTCCACCTCGAACAAGCGCGGAGGCACCGAAATTTCGCCGGCCATGGCGATCGGGTCGATTTCGGCCAGGCCCCGGGCGGCCGCATCGGCCAGGACGGCATGGGTTGCGGCGACCGCCAGGGCGGCTGCGCGGGCTGCGTCGCGGCACTCCAGATAGCGGCCCAGGAAGATCGCCGCGAAGAGATCGCCGGCCCCGTTGCCGGGCGCATCCTCGATCCAGGGGCAGCGCAGGCGCCAGGCACCCGCCGGGTCCAGGCCCAGGGTCGCCACCTCTCCGTCCGCCGCGCGGCCGCCGGTCGCGATCACGATGCCGGGTCCCCTTGCCCGCAAAGCCTCGGCGCCGAGGCGCAGCGCATCGGCCTCGTCGATGGCGATGCCCGCGAGATAGGCCAGTTCGAAGGCATTGGGAATCATAATATCGGCGATGCCCGGAACCGCGTCGCGGAAGAATTCGGGTATGCCCGGGCGGACGAAGAAACCGGAATTCACATCGCCCATCACCGGATCACAGCAGAACAGGGCGTCGGGATTGGCGTGCTTCACCCGCGCGGCCGCATCGAGCAGGGCCGGGCCCATCGCCGGATCGCCGAGATAGCCGCCAAGCAGGGCGGCGCACCTCGCCAGGAAGCCGCGCTCCTCCAGCCCCCGCACGATCTCCGTAACCTCCTCGGGCGCGGCGAAACGCCCGCGCCAGCCGCCATGGCCGGGATGGTTCGACAGGCTGACCGTATGGACCGGCCAGACCTGATGGCCCAGGGCATGCAGCGCCGGCTCGGCCGCGGCATTGCCGACATGGCCGTAAGCGACATGGGATTGGATCGACAGAATATTCGCCACGGCGCGTCGCCCCCCTGGCGGGATTTGGTGGCGGGATTTGGCCACGTCACCCGAAGACCCCATATATTGCCTGGAGGACGGCGTTCGATATAGTGCGCCGCCCCGTCAAGATATGGCGCTTTCGCCGTCCAACCAGATGAGAGGGCCTTCCGCCATGGCCGATACCATGCGTCCGCGCCGCAGTGCGCTCTACATGCCCGGCTCGAACGCCCGCGCGCTCGAGAAGGGCCGATCCCTGCCGGCCGATATTCTGATCCTCGATCTCGAGGACGCGGTCGCGCCGGATGCCAAGGACGGCGCGCGCGAGCAGATCGCCGCGGCCCTGCGCGAAGGCGGCTACGGCGCGCGCGAGATCGTCGTGCGGGTCAACGGGTTGGACACCCCTTGGGGCCACGCCGATATCGAGGCGATCGCGCCCCTGGGCGCCGATGCCATCCTGCTGCCCAAGGTCGAAAGCGCCCGCATGGTCCAGAACGCGGAGCTGCAGATGAACACCCATGGCGCGACCCGCAAGACCACGATCTGGTGCATGATCGAGACCCCGCGCGGCGTGCTCGACGTCGCCAAGATCGCCGGCTCGGCTCGGCGCCTGGGCTGCCTGGTCATGGGCACCTCGGATCTCGCCAAGGATCTGCACGCCGCCCATACCCCGGACCGCCTGCCCCTGGTCGTCAGCCTCGGACTCTGCGTCCTGGCCGCCCGCGCCGATGGCCTCGCCATTCTCGACGGCGTCCATCTCGACCTCGAGGACGACGAGGGTTTCGCCCGGTCGTGCCGCCAGGGCCGCGAATTCGGCTTCGACGGCAAGACCCTGATCCATCCCAAGACGATTGCCGCGGCCAATGAGATCTTCGCACCGGGCGAGGCCGAACTGGCCCAGGCCCGCAAGATTATCGCCGCCCATGCCGAGGCCCAGGCCGCAGGCAAGGGCGTCGTCGTGGTCGATGGCCGCCTGGTCGAGAATCTCCATGTCGAGGAGGCCAAGCGCCTGGTCGGCATGGGCGAGGCGATCGCCGAACGGGCGGGCGAAGGGGCATGACCACGGCGTCGGGCGGCAAGGCCAGCGCGGGGAACTTCTTCGAGGATTTCGCCCTCGGCCAGGAGATCCGCCACGCCACCCCGCGCAGCCTGACGGCGGGCGACGCCGCGCTCTATATCGGCCTCACCGGCTCGCGCTTTCCCCTGCCCTGTTCGGTCGTAGCGGCCCGAGCGGCAGGCTATTCCGATTCCCCGCTCGACGACCTCCTCGTCTTCCACACTGTGTTCGGCAAGACCGTGGCGGATATCTCGCTCAATGCCGTCGCCAACCTGGGCTATGCCGAGGGCCGCTTCCTCGCCCCCGCCCATGCCGGCGACACTCTTTCCGCCAGTTCCACCGTGATCGGCCTGCGCGAGACCTCCAACAGCAAGGCGGGCGTCGTCTGGGTCCGCACCACGGGCAGGAACCAGCGCGGCGAGGCGGTGCTCGAATACGTCCGCTGGGTGATGGTGCGCAAGCGCGACGAGGCCTCGGCCGCGCCGCCCGCAGTGATTCCGGACCTGACACCCGTCGTGGCGTCCGATTCGCTCGTGCCGCCCGCGGGCTTCGATGCCCGGGGCTACGACCGTACGGCCTCCGGCTCGGATCATCTCTGGGACGACTACGCGCCGGGCGAGCGGATCGACCATGGCGAAGGGGCCACGATCGAGGAGGCGGAGCATATGCTCGCCACCCGGCTCTACCAGAACAATGCCAAGCCGCATTTCGATCTGCACGCAGCCCAGGCCACGCGTTTCGGGCGGCGCCTCGTCTATGGCGGCCATGTCATCAGCCTGGCCCGCGCGCTCAGCTTCAATGGCCTCGCCAATGCCTTCGCGATCGGCGCGATCAACGCCGGTACTCATGCCAACCCGGTCTTCGCGGGCGACACGATCTATGCCTGGTCGGAGGTCATGGAGCGGATCGAGCTGCCGGGCCATGCCGGGCTGGGCGCCCTGCGTCTGCGCACCGTCGCGCTCAAGGACCGGCCGGCGGCGGAGTTCACCCACCGGGACGCCGAGGGCAAGCACGACGCCGCCGTCGTCCTGGATCTCGACTACACGGTGTTCATGCCCCGGCGCTGAGCCGCCCGGCCACCGAGTCCCTTCTCCGGAAACAAACGAGTCCCGGGACGACACCGTGGATGGGGGCGGCAGCTAGTCCTTGCTGGGCGGGCGGTATGATTCCGGCAGGGCGTCGAGTCCGCCGAACCGGTTACCAGAGATCGCCGGCCTGGGGCTCGATGCAGCTTTCGATGATCGGGGCCAGGGCGATCAGCCAATCGGCGATCCGCTCGACCAGGGCCTCGCCCGCCTCGCCGGTAAAGCCGGTCAGGCCCGAGGCCTTATCGCTGTTCGGCCAATAGCTCATCCAGCCCCATTGCACCCACCAGCTCGACGGCGCGCTCAGATTCGGCGTCTCGAACAGGCTCGCGCTGCGTTCGAAGATCATGCGCTTCAGGCGGTCCGAGGATTGCGGCGTGGTGGCGATGCCGATCCAGGCCGGCGCGAGGGGAATGCCGGGCGAGGACTGGTGATTCAGCGCCGGCCGGAAATCGCGTTCGGCATGGGCCAGGGGGCCGACCGGGCGCAGGCCGATCGCGGTTTCGACCCGGACCTCCTCGAAACTTTTCCAGGATAGGCCGGCAGCCGCGATCTTCTCGTCCAGGCGCTGGCGCAATTTGGCCCTGATATCGCGGCCGAGATGGGCCTTGAAGGCATGCAGGGCGGCCTGGATCTCCTCGATGCGCAGAAGGGTCCGCTGCTCCGAAAAGCGCGCGATCGTCTCATCGCCCAGGGGAAGGAGCGGCTTGGCGCCGCTCAGCAGGTCGTCGGCCATCGTA
>JAQCGR010000151.1 GCA_027619995.1 Pseudomonadota bacterium
TTTCATGATCTCGATCGACATGGTCTTCGCCCGCCATACCGGGCTTCGCTCGATCACCCAGACGGAAGACGAAGAGGCCGTTCACAAGGCCGATATCTCGGTTTTTCCCTTCGCCATTCCGCTGATCGCAGGGCCGGGGGCCATGACCACGGTCGTCCTGCTGATGCGTCAGGCCGAAGGCACCGTCGCCCTCCAGGCATCGGTCGTCGGAGTGCTCGTCGCCGTCCTCGCCCTGACCCTGCTGGCGACCCTGATTGCCGGCCGGGTGATGAAGATACTGGGCCAGACCGGCGTCAACGTGATCAGCCGGGTGCTCGGCCTGATCCTCGCGGCTTTGGCCGTGCAGATCATGATCGACGGTTTGATGAAAGTGGTCCCCGGCCTGGCCGGTTGACGGCTAGGGCGCTTCGCTGAATTCCAACCAGACGCCGCAGGCCAGATCGGGCGGCACACGCAGCACGTCGCCCAGGTCGCCGAAGCCGATCTTGCCGGCATTGAGGACCTCGCGGGTGCGGTCCAGTTCCACCACCGGAATCGTCAGCACCGCCTGACGGGGCGCCGCTTTCGCTCCTTCCGGGGCGAGACCGGCATGGAAACGCGCCAAGGCCTCGGGCGCGACGAAACTCAATCGCTGTCCGGCCGAGACGACGGACACCGCGCCATCCGCGACGGACACCGCAGCACCCGTGACAAGCCGGGAATAGGCGGCGGTCAACGCATTCGGGTCCTCGACCACCACCGTCAGCGCGGCTAGGCCCAACGCGCCGTTTGGGTGGTCCAGCCAAGCCGGATCGCGCTCCAGCTCGGGCGTCAGGTGCTCGACGATGAACGTCCAGAGCGCGGGCGAATCCTCCTCCGGCCAACCGACGGTGCGGAAGCGCGGCAGACGCTCGCCCGCCGGATCCTCGATCGGCCGGACGATTTCCTCCGAGCGTTCCGCCGGGATCCCCTTCGCACGCAAGCTTTCCTGAGCCGCGACACCATCCGCTGCCGCCCAGGCCAGACCCATCAGCCCCTCGCCCCGGTCGATGAACCGGTCGATGCCGTTGACGAATTTCTCGCGATCGAGAATCCCCATCAACTCAATATAGCCACGCTCGAAAAGAATGCAGCGATTGCCAGTGCCCCAGCCCCGATGGCGGCCGAGGGGTGTCGTCGCAAAGCCGAGGCGTTCGAAGCGCCGCCGCGCCTCCTCCAGCTCCCGCGTGCCGACCAGTACATGGTCGAAGCCTGAGAAAGCCGCGCTCATCCCGGCTTCCCGTAGGTTTCGAAGAGCTTGTGGACCTCCGCCATCCGGGCTTTCGACAGCAGTTTCGGCTTGCCGATCTGCAGCGCCCGCCAGTACTGCCCGGCCAGGGTCTCGACTTCCATCGCAAGGTCGATCGCGGCGGCCAAATCGGACCCATAGGCGACCAGACCGTGATTGGCCATGAGGCAGGCGCGTCGCCCCTCCAGCGCCACCACCACCGCATCGGACAGGGCTTGGGAGCCGGGCGTGGCATAGCCGGCGCAGGGGATCGAATCGCCCCCCGCGACCGCTACCATGTAATGGAATGCCGGGATTTCCCGACCCAGGCAAGCCAGGCTCGTGGCATGGGGCGCATGAGCATGGACGACCGCGCCGGCCTCGGGCCGATCCGCGTAGATGGCTTGGTGAATGGGCCATTCGTTGGAAGGTTTGCCCTGGCCCACCACGGCGCCATCCAACGCCATGGCCACGATATCGCCCGGATTCATCGCTTCATAGGCGAGGCCGGAGGGGGTGATGAGGAAGCCTGCCCCGTCGCGGGCGCTCACATTGCCCGACCGGCCCTGATTGATGCCCAGGGCGTTCATGCGGCGCGCGGTCTCGACGATCTCGCGCCGGAGGGCCGTCATCGCATCAGGACACGGCCCGCAACGGCATCGAGCCGCGCGATCAGCGCCGGGTCTCGTGCATCGGGGGCGGTGATCAAGGCATTGTCCAAGGCTCGGTCGCAACCATGCGGGCAGATATCCTGCCGTGCCGCAATCAGCGGCGCGGCCTCTTTCATCAGAGCCCGCCCCTTGTCGGCATTGGCCAGCAGGGTAGCGATAATCGCATCGACGGTGACGGCATCGTGGTCGTCATGCCAGCAATCGAAATCGGTGACCATCGATACCCCGGCATAGCAAAGCTCGGCCTCGCGCGCGAGCTTGGCTTCGGGCATGGCGGTCATGCCGATGACGTCGCAGCCCCAGCTTCTGTAGAGTTCCGATTCCGCGCGGGTGGAAAATTGCGGCCCCTCCATCGCGAGATAGGTACCGCCCGCCTGATAGGGAACGCCTTGGAGATCAAGGACGCCGGCAAGAATGTCGAGCAACCGCAGGCAGGCGGGATCGGCCATCGAAACATGGGCGACAAGGCCCTGGCCGAAGAAGGATTTTTCGCGGGCGAAGGTGCGGTCGATATATTGGTCGACCAGCACGAAAGTGCCCGGCGGCAGGTTTTCCTTGAGCGATCCGACCGCGCCGACCGAGACGATATCGGTCACTCCGGCCCGCTTCATCGCGTCGATATTGGCGCGGAAGTTGATTCCGCTGGGGGGAATGGGATGGCCACGCCCATGACGCGGCAGAAAGACCAGTTCCGTCTCGCCCAACCGCCCGAACAGCAACTCGTCGGACGGCGCGCCGAAGGGCGATTCGACCGCCTCCCAGCGCGTGTCTTCCAGGCCTTCGATGTCGTAGACGCCGCTGCCGCCGATGATACCGACGACTCGCTTATCCGCCGATTCGGTCATCGCGACAGTACCTCAGGCCGGGATCGCACGGTCCCGGCGGACGTCAGTGGACGTCCGCCCAGACCTTGCGCTTGACGGCGTAGAGCAGGCCCGAGAGCACGATCAAGAACAGGATCACCTTGATACCCATCCGCTTGCGCTGCTCCATCTCGGGCGAAGCCGACCAGGCGAGGAAGGTCGTGACGTCAGCCGCCATCTGTTCGACCGTCGCCTCCGTGCCATCCTCATAGTCCACGGAACCGTCGAAAAGCGGCGCCGGCATGCCGATCATATGACCCGGGAAGGTATCGTTATAAGTCATGCCCTCCGGCACCACGACGCCTTCGGGCGGCTCGTCGTGATAACCCGTCAACACGCCGTAGACGTAATCCGCACCGCCCTCGCGCGCCTTGACGATCAGCGAGAGATCGGGCGGCAGGGCACCGCCGTTCGAAGCCCTGGCCGCATTCTCGTTCGCGAAAGGAGACGGAAAACGGTCGGATGGCTTGCCGGGGCGCTCAAACATATCGCCGGCATCGTCCGGCCCGTCCTGGAGCGAGTAGTCGACCGCGATCGCCTTGACCTCGTCTTCGGTAAAGCCAACGTCCTGGAGATTGCGGAAAGCGATGTACTTGAGGCCGTGACAGGAGGCGCAGACGCCCTGATAGACCTGCAACCCGCGCCGTAAGGCACCCCGGTCGTATGTGCCGAAAATACCCTGGAAGCCCCAATGCCGCTCGTCGACCGAGCTGCCACCGGTGGCCTGGGCCGTCGTGGCGAGTCCCATTGCCAGCAGGATCGTGGCCGCGAGGCCAGTGACGATTCGCCGCGTCATTGCGCCCTCTCCGCTCATTTGCCCGCTCCCGCACCGTGTTTCGTGACCGGTTCCAAAATGCTGGTCGGAAGAGGAAGCGTCCTTTCCGTCCGGCCGAGAATCGGCAGGAGAAGCAGGAAATGGAAGAAGTAGTAAAGCGTCGCGAGCTGGCCGAGATGGACATATTGGACGACGAAGGGCCTGTCGCATTCGTCCTCGCCGACCTTGCCCGCCGCATCGGCCTTGGCCACGCAGGCGTTGTAGGCCTCGTTCTCCTGCGCGACGGTCTCTTCGCTCGCGATCAACGGATCGTTCGGCGCCTTCGCCCCGACATAGCCGAGAACGACGCAGTCGATGATCAGGATCACGAAGAACCACTTGAAGACCGGCCGGAAGGTGCCGCTGCGGACGCGGCTGGTGTCGAGCCAGGGCAGCAGGAAGAGGATCAGGATGGACGCGAACATCGCCAGCACGCCGAGCAGCTTTGCCGGCATGAACCAGATGTCGAAATCGAAGGCCCGCAGGATCGCGTAGAAGGGCAGGAAGTACCATTCGGGCACGATATGCGGCGGCGTCACCAGGGGATTCGCCGGAATATAGTTGTCCGCGTGACCCAGGTAATCCGGGAAGAAGAAGATGAAGGCGGCATAGACGATGAAGAAGACCGCCGTCCCGAACAGATCCTTCACCGTGTAATAGGGATGGAAGGGGATCGAATCCTGCGGCCCCTTCGTGTCGATGCCCTTGGGATTGTTCGAACCGTGGGTGTGCAGCGCCCAGAGATGCAGCACGACCACGCCGACAATCATGAAGGGCAGCAGATAATGCAGCGAGTAGAAGCGATTGAGAGTCGGATTGTCGACCGAGAAACCGCCCCAGAGCCAGGTCACGATGGCATCGCCGACCACGGGAAAGGCGCCGAACAGGTTGGTGATGACCGTGGCGCCCCAAAAGCTCATCTGGCCCCAGGGCAGGACATAACCCATGAACGCCGTCGCCATCATCAGCAGCAGGATGACGAGGCCGAGCCACCAGAGCACTTCGCGCGGGCTCTTGTAGGAGCCGTAGAAGAGGCCCCGGAAGATGTGGATATAGACCACGATGAAGAACATCGACGCGCCGTTGGCGTGAATATAGCGAAGCAGCCAGCCGTAATTGACGTCGCGCATGATGCGCTCGACCGAACCGAAGGCCAGATCGGCGCTCGGTGTGTAATTCATCGCCAGGACGATGCCGGTGACGATCATCACCACCAGCATGACCCCGGCCAGAGAGCCGAAATTCCACCAGTAGTTCAGATTCCTCGGCGTCGGGTATTCATGCATCTGGTGGTGCATGAAGGTGAAGATCGGCAAGCGGTCATCGAACCACTTGATCATGCGGTTGTTCATCGCGGGCGCAGCCATTTCCGGTTCTCCCTCAGCCGATCTTAACGGTGGAATCGTCGAGGAACTCGTACACCGGCACCACCAGGTTCGACGGCGCCGGGCCCTTCCGGATACGGCCGGAGGTATCGTAATGCGAGCCATGACAGGGGCAGAACCAACCACCCCAATCGCCCCGGGGATCCGTCGGCTTCTGGCCGAGCGGGACGCAGCCCAGATGCGTGCAGATGCCGACCAGGACGAGCCATTCAGGCTTCACGACCCGTTCGCCGTCGGTCTGGGGATCGCGCAGACTCGCGACATTGACCGCTTCGGCCTGCTTGATCTGGTCTTCCGTGCGGCGGTCGATGAAGACGGGCTTGCCGCGCCATTTCACGGTGATGCGCTGGCCAGTCTCGATCGCGGAAAGATCGACCTCTATCGACGACAGGGCGAGCGTATCAGCAGCGGGATTCATGGAATCGATCAGCGGCCAGGCCGCCAATCCGACGCCCACGACGCCAAAGGCGCCAGTCGCCAGATACAAGAAATCCCGGCGGGTCTCGCCATCGCCGTGCGGCGCGTGGCCGGCCGCCTGCCCGGTAGTCGCCATATGCTGAACCCCGTCTAAATAAATCCCTGAATCCGCTTCCAGAACCGATCGAGAGGACGATCCTGTAGGGTGCGGCGGCTCCGATCCGACTCCCCTTCGGAACCCCCCATCCGGGGCGGACCCGAGGGGTATAATCGAAATCTCGGACCATTGCAAAGCGCGCTGAGCCTGGAAAGCGAACGGAAATGCACTTAGTGCTCTACCAGCCGGACATCCCCCAGAACGCCGGGGCGATTTTGCGTCTCGGCGCATGCATGGGCGTGCCCGTGGATATCGTGGAACCTTGCGGTTTCGCCCTTTCGGACACACGCATGCGCCGGGCGGGCATGGACTATCTCGACCGCGCGGCCCTGATCCGACATCTCTCCTGGCACGCCTATCTCGCGGCGCGCGGCCCTGGTCGCCTGATCCTGTTGACGACGGACGGCGATACGGCGCCCACGGATTTCCGCTTCGCCCCCGAGGACAGCCTGCTGCTTGGCCGGGAAAGCGGCGGCGTCCCCGCCGAGGTCCATGCGGCCGCCGATGCCCGCCTGCGCGTGCCGATGCGCGAAGGCGCGCGATCGCTCAACGTTGCCATTGCCGCCGCGATGGTGTTGGCTGAGGCATTGCGACAGACCAAGACATTCCCATGAGCCGCGCCAAAGCCTCTCCCGCAATCGACGTCGCCCGCGCCCGCGCCGAAACGCCCGGCTGCGCGGAGGTCGTTCATTTCAACAATGCCGGCGCCGCCCTCATGCCGCGGCCCGTGATCGATGCGGTGAAATCGCATATCGATCTGGAAGCCCGGATCGGCGGCTACGAGGCCGAGGACCAGATGCGCGGGCGGCTCGACGAGATCTATCGCTCGATCGCCTGGATGCTGAACTGCGAGCCCGAAGAAATCGCGCTGGTCGAGAATGCGACGATCGGCTGGAACACCGCCTTTCACAGCCTGCCCCTGCGCCCCGGCGACCGTGTGCTGACGGCGATGGCCGAATATGCCAGCAATTTCCTGAATTTTCTCCATGCGGCCAAACGCCTGGGCGTGGTCGTCGAACCCGTCCCGAACGACGAATCGGGGCAGCTCGACACCGAGGCGCTGGAAAGCATGATCGACGATCGCGTCAAGCTGATCGCCATCACCCATGTCCCGACCAACAGTGGCTTGGTGAATCCGGCGGTGGAAGTCGGCCGGATCGCCCGCGAACACAACATCCCCTATCTGCTCGATGCCTGCCAGTCGGTCGGCCAGATGAAGATCGACGTCAAGCAGATCGGCTGCGACATGCTCTCCGCCACCGGCCGAAAATTCCTGCGCGGGCCGCGGGGCACGGGCTTCCTCTATATCCGCGAGAGCATTCTCGAGAAGCTCGATCCGCCCTGGCTCGACCTGCGCTCGGCGAAATGGGTCGACCCCGACCGCTATGAGCTGGCGCCCGGCGCCCGGCGCTTCGAGAATTGGGAATTCAACGTTGCCGCCCTGTTGGGCCTGGGTTCGGCCGTCGAATACGCCCTGGGCTGGGGACTCGACGCGATCGAGACCTATGTCGGCGCCTATGCCGCACGGTTGCGCGAGGAACTGCAGGCCATTCCCGGCGTGAGCCTGCGCGATATCGGCGCCCGCCAATGCGGCATCGTCACCTTCCGGGTGCGCGGCAAGGCCGAAGAGATCGCCGCCGTGCTCGGTGTCGAAGGCATCAATGTCTCGGTTTCGGTCGCCAACTCGACCCTGCTCGACATGCGCGCGCGCGGCCTGGAGAACGTCGTGCGTGCCGGCGTCCACTACTACAACGACCAGGCCGATGCCGAGCGGTTCCTCGCCGTCATCCGCCGTCTCGCCGCGGAGACATGACCGTCGAAGGCCGCAAGGCCCAGGCCACGCGCTGGTTCGAATCGTTGCGCGACGAGATATGCGCGGCTTTCGAAGCGATCGAGGACGATTATCAGGGCCCGGAGGCAGGGATTCCGGCCGGCCGGTTCGAGCGCAAGCGCTGGGCGCGCCAGGGTGTTTCGCCGGCCGATGGCGGCGGCGGCGTCATGGCGGTCATGCATGGCCGCGTTTTCGAGAAGGTCGGGGTCAATGTCTCGACCGTGCATGGCGAGTTCTCGGAAGAATTCCGCAAGGAAATGAAGGGCGCGGACAAGGATCCGCGCTTCTGGGCCAGCGGCATTTCTCTGGTCGCCCATATGCGTTCGCCCCTGGTGCCGGCGGTGCATATGAACACTCGGCATATCGTGACCAGCAAGGGCTGGTTCGGGGGCGGCGCCGACCTCACACCGATGGTCCCGGACCAGGACGATACCGACGCCTTCCACGGCGCCCTGAAGACGGCCTGCGACCGCCACGATCCGGAGCACTACCCCCGCTTCAAGACCTGGTGCGACGAGTATTTTTTCCTGAAACACCGCGACGAGTCGCGCGGTGTGGGCGGCATATTCTTCGACTATCTGGACGGCGGCGACTGGGATGCCGATTTCGCCTTCGTGCGCG
>JAQCGR010000152.1 GCA_027619995.1 Pseudomonadota bacterium
CTGTCGCAGGGGCGGGTCCGGCCGCAGGGCCGGGAACTGTGGTTCGCTCTCGGCGATCTCGTCCGGCGCGGCCTTGCGGATGCGCACGCGCAGATCGTACCAGGCGGCCTGGCCGGTGATCGGATCGGCACTCGAATAGCGCCCGCCGCCGTTGCGGGCCGGCAGAAGGTCGTCGATCAGATGGTTGAGCAGGAAGCCTTCGGTCGCTTCCGGCGCGTCGGGGGAGAGGTTCCAGGCGCCCTTGCGCTTGCCGATCGCGTTCCAGGTCCAGACCGTGTGCGGGTTGACCCCTTCCATGATCCGGGCGCGGCCTTTGACCTTGCCGTTGCGGCTTTCGATCCAGACCCAGTCGCCGTCCTCGATTCCCTTCTCGCGGGCGAGCACGGCGGGGACATAGAGCCGGTTGGCCCCGTGGATCTGGCGCAGCCAGGCGTTCTGCGAGCCCCAGGCGTGATACATCGCCATCGGCCGCTGGGTGACGGCATGCAGGGGGAAACCTTCCTCGTCGGCCGCCGCGTCCTCGAAGGGCGGATACCATTCGGGCAGGGGATCGAAATAGCGTTCGACCCGCGCGCGGTGCTCCTCGGGCGGCTGGATCTTGCCATGGCCTTGGGCGGCCAGGCGAAAACGCTGCATCGGCTCCGAATAAAGCTGGAAGACGATGGGATCCGGCGCGCCGATGAAGCCCATCTCATGCGCCCAGGCCAGATAGTCGCGATTGGCATGGCGGAAGAAATGCTGGTCGGGCGGTAGTTCGTGGGACCAGAAGCAGCCGTTGTCGATATAGGCCTGCAGCTGGTTTTTGTTGGGCGCGCCGCGGCCCTGCTGGTCGCCCGCTTCCCCGCGCCAGCCGGCGAGGGAGCCGATGCCCGGCCGCCGCTCGTGGTTGACGATATAGTCGGAGTAGCCGCCGGGGTATTTGGCCGCACCGTCCTCGTTCACCATGCCGGGCAGGCCGAGCCGCGCGCCCAGGTCGAGCAGGGCGTCCTGGAATGGCCTTACATCGCGGTCCGGGGTGACGACGGGCTGCCGAATGGCGTCGGCCGGGCCCTCGGCGCTGCTGATCGGCCGGTCGAGCATCGAGATGCAATCCCAGCGTTCCAGATAGGTCGTGTCCGGCAGAATCAGGTCCGCATAGGCAACGGTTTCGGAAAAATAGGCGTCGGAATAGATGATCCTGGGGATGCGGTACTCGCCCGTCTCCTCGTTCCGCGCGGTCAGCATGCGGATCGTCTCGGCGGTGTTCATGGCCGAGTTCCAGGCCATGTTGGCCATGTACATGAACAGCGTGTCGATGGGATAGGGATCGCCCCGTTCGGCATTGCCGATCACGGCATGCATCATGCCATGGGCCGAGATCGGCGCTTCCCACGAAAATGCCTTGTCGATCCGGCGCGGTGTGCCGTCGGGATCGACCAGAAGATCCTCGGGCCCCTCGGGAAAGCCCAGGGGCGGGCCGGGCATGCGCTCGCCCGGATTGACCTCATGGGCATGACCGGCCGGGCGCGGCCCCGGCGGACAGGGCCGGGGGAAGGGCGCCTTGAAGCGGAAGCCGCCCGGGCAGTCGATGCTGCCCAGCAGGACCTGCAGCAGATGCAGGGCGCGGCAGGTCTGGAAGCCGTTGGCATGGGCCGAGATGCCGCGCATGGCATGCATCGCGACGGGCCGGCCGATCATCGTTTCGTGGCGGCGGCCGGTCCAATCGGTCCAGGGCCGCTCCAGCACGATCTCTTCCTCGAAGGCGACCCGCGCCAGTTCGGCGGCGATGCGCCGGATCGTCGTCGCGGGGATGCCCGTGCGTTCGGCCACGGCATCGGGCGCGTTGGCGGGATCGAGATAGCGTTCGGCGATGAGGGCGAAGACGGGCACGGCCCGGCGGCCATCGGGCAGGGTCACTTCGCCGGTCATGGCGGGCTTGGCGTCCGGGTCGGAACCGGGGACCGCTATATCCCGCTCGCGGTCCCAAACCAGGGGGCGGCCCTCGTCGTCGCGGGCGAACAAGCCGTCCGCCGCGCCGCCCGGGTCGCGGAGGACCAGCCAGGGCGCGTTTGTGTAGCGGATCAGATAATCGAGATCGACCTTGCCCGCGCGCAGCAATTCATGGATCAGGGCGATGGCGAACAGGCCGTCGGTGCCCGGCGTGATGCCGAGCCATTCGTCGGCGATGGCGGAATAGCCGGTGCGGACCGGATTGACCGAGACGAATTTCGCGCCCCGCTTGCGCAGGGTCGCCAGGCCCATCTTGATGGGATTGGAATCGTGATCCTCGGCGACGCCGAACATCAGCAGATAGCGCGACCGTTCCCAGTCCGGTTCGCCGAATTCCCAGAACGAACCGCCGATGGTGTATAGCCCGGCCGCCGCCATATTGACCGAACAGAACCCGCCATGGGCCGCATAGTTCGGCGTGCCGAACTGGCTGGCCCACCAGCCGGTCAGGGCCTGGCTCTGGTCGCGCCCGGTGAAGAAGGCGAGCTTGCGCGGGTCGGTCGCGCGGATGGTGCCCAGCCATTCGGCGGCGAGGTCCAGAGCCTCGTCCCAGGAGATCGGCTTGAACTTGCCCTCGCCCCGTTCGCCCACCCGCAGCAGCGGCTGACTCAGCCGCGCGGGGGACAGGTGCTGCATGATGCCGGCGGAACCCTTGGCGCAGAGCACGCCCTTGTTCACCGGATGATCGCGGTTACCCTCAATGTACTGGACCTGATTGTCCTTCAGGTGAACCTTGATGCCGCAGCGGCAGGCGCACATGTAGCAGGTGGTCGTGCGGATATCGTCGGATCTGGGGCGCGAGGTTTCGACGGCCGGTTCTCCGCGCCGCTTTCGCGCACCGGCTTCTAAATCTATGGATTGGGCCACCAAAACTGCCGCCCTCCGCGTCTTTCCCTGCCTCCGGCGGCGCCGATCATAGTGTCTTCCACCGGTCCGTCCCACCCCTTGTCGCGGCTTTCGCATGGCTCCATGGTTCCGACGATGAGCAGGCGTTCCTCAAGAGCGATCACGGCGCTTCACGCGCTGCTTTTTGCCCCTTGCCTCGGCCTGGCAGTCCCGGGCGCTTTCGCCGCCGACGCAGCCCCGCCGGGTGGTGCGACGACGCGCTCCATGACCAATGAAAACGCCTTTTCGCTGCCCGCCGCCAATCTGAGCAGCGAGGAGGTGCGGGTCTTCGCCCTGGGCAACCGCCTGTTCAATGCGGAATGGCGGCCGGCGGGAGAGGGCGAGGACAGCCTCGACGGGCTGGGGCCGATCTTCAACGCGGTGTCCTGCGCGGGCTGTCATCGGCGCGACGGGCGGGGCCGGCCGCCCGACGGGCCGGACGAGGCGCTCGACTCCATGCTTGTTCGCCTGTCCGTACCGGGTCAGGGGCCGGATGGTGGGCCGGCGCCTCATCCCGCCTATGGCCTGCAACTCAACGACCGGGCGCTGCCTGGTATCACGGCGGGAGGGCGCATGCGGGTGCGTTATGAGGCGGTCGAAGGCCGTTACGGCGACGGTCGGGCTTACATGCTGCGCCGCCCGGTCTATGCCTTCGAGACGCCGGGTTTCGGCGCGCCGGGGGACGATCTCCTGCTGTCGCCGCGGGTCGGCCAGCAGCTTGTCGGCCTGGGCCTGCTCGAAGCGGTGTCCGAAGCGGCCATCCTGGCGCTGGCCGATCCCGAGGACGCAGATGGCGACGGCATATCCGGGCGGGCCAACCGGATCGGCGCGGCGGCGGGCGAGACCGGGCGATTGGGCCGCTTCGGCTGGAAGGCGAACGCGGCCAGCCTGCGCGATCAGGTGGCGGAGGCCTTCCTGGGCGATCTGGGCATCACCAGTCCGGACCGACCCGATGAGAATTGCCCGGCCATCCAAGTGGCTTGCCGCGCCGCGTCGAGCGGCGGCGCGCCGGAATTGGACGAGCTGCGTCTGCGGCTGATGACCTTCTATGTGCAAACCCTCGCCGTGCCCGACCGGCGCGGCGCGGGCGATCCGGCCGTGATGCGGGGCGAGGCGCTGTTCGCGGCGGCGGGCTGCATCGCCTGCCATCGGCCGGCGATGACGACCGGAGAGCATCCGGTCGCCGCCCTCTCCGGTCAGCCTATCCGGCCCTATACCGATCTGTTGCTGCACGATATGGGCGAGGGTCTGGCCGATGGCCGCCCCGACTATCTGGCCGATGGCCGGGAATGGCGGACTCCGCCGCTCTGGGGCCTCGGCCTGATCGAGACGGTCAATGGCCATGATCGGCTGCTGCATGACGGCCGCGCGCGGGGCGTGGCCGAGGCGATCCTGTGGCATGGCGGCGAGGGCGTGGCCGCGCGCGAGGCTTTCCGAGCGATGCCCGAAGCGGACCGCGCGGCCCTGATCGCTTTCGTGCTCTCGCTCTAGCGCCGGTCTCCAGCGAGTGTCTCTAACGGGCGTCAGTCCTGGACCGTCAGGAAGAGGCGCAGATCGCCGCGCTGCACGGCGAAGCGGTCGCCGGCATGGGGCGGCGGCGGCGGCTTCCTCCAACTGTGCGGGGCTGAGCGTCGGCTTGCCGGCGAGGGTCAGGATGACGTCGCCCGGGCGGAGCCCCAGCTTCTCGGCGCGGCTGTTCCGGTCGACGGCGATAACCGCGACACCGTCCACCCGGCCGTGATTTGGCCAGCTATCCGGGATGGCGGCGAAGAAGGCGCCGGCGATGCCCTCGATTTCCTCGCCGGCTTCGGACCGCTCGGTGGCTTTCGGACGCGCGACCAGGATTTCGATCTCTATCACCTCCAGATCGCGGATCACCGACAGGCGGGCGCTTTGGCCGATACGAAGCAGCCCGACCTGGTTTCTCAGGTCGGCGCCGCTGCGCAGCGGACGGCCATCCACCGCGATGACGACATCCGCGGCCACAAGTCCGGCCTGGTCGGCCGGTGAGCCGGGTTGGACGGCCACCACGACGGCACCGGGGGTCGGGTCCAGGCCCATAGCGGCGGCCGCTTCAGGGGTGAATTCCTCGGCCGTCACGCCCATCTACCCGCGGCGCACCTCGCCATAGAGCAGAAGCTGGTCCATGACCGCGCGGGCCATATTGGAGGGCACGGCGAAGCCGATGCCGACATTGCCGCCGCTGGGGCCGATGATGGCCGTGTTGATGCCGATCAGGCGGCCCTTGAGGTCGATCAGCGCGCCGCCGGAATTGCCGGGATTGATCGAGGCATCGGTCTGAATGAAGTCCTCATAGCCTTCGAGGCCCAGCCCGGTCCGGCCCAGGGCGCTGACGATGCCGGATGTCACGGTCTGGCCGAGGGCGAAGGGATTGCCGATCGCAATCACGAAATCGCCGACCTCGATCGCATCGGAATCGCCGAACGAGACGGCCGAAATGGCATTCGGCGGGATACGGAGGACGGCGATATCCGTCTCCGGGTCGGTGCCGATCAATTCCGCCTCAAGCTTTCGCCGGTCCTTGAGGGTGACGAAGATCTTGGCTGCGCCGGCGATGACATGATGGTTGGTCAGGACGAAGCCGGCGCCGGCATCGACGATCACGCCGGAGCCGACCGATTGGTTGGCGTTCGGATCCCGATTGGGCGCGCCGAAGAACCGTTGGAAGAACGGATCCGCATAGAGCGGGTTCTGCTCGCTCGCCTGGCCGATCGTGGCGATATTGACCACGGCGGGCGTGATCTCGCGCAGCACCGGGGCCAGGGTCGGCAGCCCGTCTTCGTTCTGCGGCAGGGGCATTGCGGCCCGGCCCGCGAGGGGCGGAACCAACAGGCAGAAAAGGAGGATCGGCGCAATTCCGCGCGTGATCGGCATCGTCATGTTCCCATCATAAAGGATGGCTGTAATTCTTGCAGGTCGGGTTCCGGAATCAAGCTACACACAGCGTTTTGGCACTCTTGGTCGGTAAGTGCCAATTTATTCTTGCGGACCTCTTGAAACGCATCTGAACTTCTACCACATCGCGCTCAACCCCCTCGGAGTCGGTTCCATATGCGGGCCGCCGACGGGTCCCCGGGGCAACCCGACAACGCGTTTTGAATGAGATTTGGGAGGGTTGAATGAAATTCCGTCCGTTGCATGACCGTGTGCTGGTGCGTCGCCTCGAGGGAGAGGAAAAGACGGCCGGTGGCATCATTATTCCGGATACGGCGAAGGAAAAGCCGATGGAGGGCGAGATCGTCTCCGTCGGTTCCGGCAGCCGTGACGAAAGCGGCAAGCTCCAGCCTCTCGACGTTGCCAAGGGCGACCGCGTCCTGTTCGGGAAGTGGTCGGGCACCGAGGTCAAGATCGACGGCGAAGAGCTGCTGATCATGAAGGAATCCGACATCCTCGGCGTGGTCGAAGGCGCCGTGGCCAAGAAGAAGGCCGCCTAGCACCGCGCCGACCCCGTAATCGAACCACCTGAAGACCCAGAAAGGATTTTGGAACTATGTCTGCGAAAGAAGTCAAATTTGGCGGTGATGCTCGCCAGCGCATGTTGCGCGGCGTCGATACCCTGGCCAATGCCGTCAAGGTTACCCTCGGCCCCAAGGGCCGCAACGTGGTGCTGGAGAAGTCCTTCGGCGCGCCGCGCGTGACCAAGGACGGCGTCACCGTCGCCAAGGATATCGAGCTTAAGGACAAGTTTGAGAACATGGGCGCGCAGATGTTGCGCGAAGTCGCCACGAGGACCAGCGATCTGGCCGGCGACGGCACCACCACGGCGACCGTGCTTGCCCAGGCGATCGTGCGCGAAGGCGCCAAGTCGGTCGCCGCGGGCTTCAATCCGATGGACCTCAAGCGCGGCATCGACATGGCCGTCAAGGCGGCGGTCGAGGACATCAAGAAGCGTTCGCGCAAGGTTTCCTCGAATGCCGAAATCGCGCAGGTCGGCACGATCTCGGCCAATGGCGACAAAGAGGTGGGCGACTACCTCGCCCAGGCCATGGAGAAAGTCGGCAACGAAGGCGTCATCACGGTGGAAGAGGCCAAGAGCCTCCACACCGAATTGGACGTGGTCGAAGGCATGCAGTTCGACCGCGGCTATCTCTCGCCCTATTTCGTGACCAATCCCGAGAAGATGCAGGTCGAGCTTGAGGATACCTATGTCCTTCTGCACGAGAAGAAGCTCGGCAATCTCCAGGCCCTGCTGCCGGTGCTCGAAGCGGTGGTGAAGTCGGGCAAGCCGCTGCTGATCGTGGCCGAGGATGTCGAGGGCGAGGCCCTGGCGACCCTGGTGGTGAACCGTCTGCGCGGCGGCCTCAAGGTCGCGGCCGTCAAGGCGCCGGGCTTCGGCGATCGGCGCAAGGCCATGCTCGAGGATATGGCGGTTGTGACCGGTGGTCAGGTCGTCAGCGAGGATCTGGGCATCAAACTTGAGAATGTCGGCATCGAGATGCTCGGCAAGGCCAAGAAGGTCGTGATCACCAAGGACGAGACGACGGTCGTCGACGGCGCGGGCAAGAAGAAGGACATCGAGGCCCGTTGCAACCAGATTCGTCAGCAGATCGAGGAGACGACCTCGGACTACGACCGCGAGAAGCTGCAGGAGAGGTTGGCCAAGCTGGCCGGCGGCGTTGCGGTGATCCGGGTTGGCGGCGCCAGCGAAATCGAGGTGAAGGAGCGCAAAGACCGGGTCGAGGACGCGATGCACGCGACCCGCGCGGCTGTCGAGGAAGGTATCGTCCCCGGCGGCGGCACGGCCCTGCTCTACGCATCCCGTGCTTTGGACAAGCTACAGCCCGCGAATGACGAACAGCGTGTCGGCATCGAAATCGTTCGGCGGGCGCTTCAGGCGCCGGCCCGGCAGATTGCCGAGAACGCGGGCGAGGACGGTGCGGTCGTCATTGGAAAGATGATGGACCAGAAGGACTTCAACTGGGGCTTCGACGCCCAGAAGGAGGTCTATTGCGACCTGGTGAAGGCCGGCATCATCGATCCGGTCAAGGTCGTTCGTACGGCGCTCCAGGATGCGGCGTCGATCGCCGGCCTGCTCATCACGACGGAAGCGATGATCGCGCAGCTTCCGGAGAAGAAGGATTCCATGCCCGGCGGTGGCGGCAT
>JAQCGR010000153.1 GCA_027619995.1 Pseudomonadota bacterium
CCCTGCGGCGCGCCGAGGCCTATCACGCGGCCGGCGCCGATGCCCTCCTGATCCATTCCAAGAAGTCCAATCCCGCCGAAATCCTGTCCTTCTGCCGGGAATGGGACAACCGCTGCCCGGTCGTCATCGTCCCCACGAAATATTATGCGACGCCGACGGACCGCTTCCGAGAGGCGCGCGTCTCGCTGGTCATCTGGGCGAATCACAATATGCGGGCGGCCGTCTCTGCGATGCGCGAGACCTCGCGGCGGATCATGGAAGAGGAAAGTCTGACCGGCGTCGAGGACGAGGTCGCCCGCCTGGGCGATATTTTTGCCCTGGCTGGGAACGAAGAACTGGAAGCGGCGGAGGATCGCTATCTCGGGACGTCTGGAGAGTCGACCCAGGCGGTCATTCTGGCGGCGACGCGGGGCGAAGCCCTGGGCCAGCTGACCGCCGAAACGCCGAAATGCATGTTGGATGTGCGTGGCGAATCGCTGTTGCGTCGTCAGGTGCGGAGCCTGAACGCCCTGGGCGTGCGCGATGTCGCCGTCGTGGCCGGATACCGGCGCGACCGCATCGATCTCGAGGATATCGAGATTTTGCCGAACGAGGCCTACGAAACAACGGGCGAAGCCGCGTCCCTGGCCTGCGCGCGCGACAAGCTCGATGGGCCTGTCGTCATCAGCTACGGCGATATCCTGTTCCGGCCCTTCGTGTTGGACATGCTGATGAAGAGCGAAGCCGACATTGCCGTCGTGGCCGACGCCGCCTGGCGCGACCGGGTGACGGGGACCGCAAGGGACAGTGTCGATTTGGTGCGCTGCACCGTGCCCTATACGACCGATTTCCTGGACGACGCGCCGGTCGGGATGACAGCCATCGGGTCCGATCTGGACGATGCGGATGGCGAATGGATCGGCCTGATGAAATTGACCGCCCGGGGTGCCCGCCTGGTCGGCGCGGCGCTGGACGCCATGGCGGCGGAAGGCAAGCTGGACGAGGCGAACCTGCCCGACGTCCTGACGCGCGTGATCGAAATGGGTGAGGAGCCGGCGGTGCTCTACATCACCGGCAACTGGTTGGACGTGAACGATGCCTTCGATCTCGCCCAGGCGCGAAATGTGACCTGACGCCATGATTTCCGCGGATGATTTTTTGGGCGCAGCGCGCCGGCGCGGCCTCGGTTTCTATACCGGGGTGCCGTGCAGTTTCCTGACCCCCCTCATCAATCGGGTCATTAGCGATTCCGACACCCGCTATGTCGGTGCGACGAGCGAGGGTGAGGCGGTGGCGATTGCTGCCGGGGCTTGGCTGGCCGGCGAGGGCAGCGTCGTGATGTGCCAGAATTCGGGCCTGGGAAACACGATAAACCCCCTGACCTCGCTCAACTGGCCCTTTCGAATCCCGACCCTGATGGTGGTGACCTGGCGGGGGCAGCCGGGTCTGAAGGACGAGCCCCAGCACGAGCTGATGGGCGAGGCCACGGCGCAGTTCCTGACGGATGCGCGGGTGGAGCATGGGCTTTTCCCGACCCGGGCCGAGGATGTGGAACCGGCGCTCGATGCGGCCCTGGCGCGGATGGGCGAGACCCATCTGCCCTATGCCTTCATCATGGAAAAGGGCGCCGTGGGCAGCGAAGCCCTGGATGAAGCCCCACGCCCGCCGGCCGCTCCGGGAGAGATCATCGATCTCTCGACCGGCGCTGCGCGGCCCAAGCGCTATGAGGCGCTGGAACGGGTTCTGGCCGGGATTTCCGACGAGACGGCCGTGATCGCGACGACGGGTTTCTGCGGGCGCGAATTGTTCACCCTGGCCGACCGGCCCCAGCATCTCTACCAGGTCGGCTCGATGGGCGGGGCCAGCGCCATGGCCCTGGGCGTCGCCTTGAACACGGAACGCCCGGTCGTCGTGCTGGACGGCGACGGTGCCGCCCTCATGAAACTGGGCAATATGGCGACGATCGGCGCGCAGCGGCCGGGCAATCTGGTTCATATCCTGCTCGACAACGGCCTGCATGAATCGACGGGCGGCCAGGCGACGGTTTCGGCCGGGGTCGATTTCGCCGCCATTGCGGTCGCCTGCGGTTATCGGAAGGCCATTCGTGCGGATGGTTTGGCGGGTTTCGAGACCGGTCTGGCCCAATGTCTCGCGACACCGGGGCCAAATCTTCTGCATGTCAGGCTCTCCGCGGGGGCGATGGACAATCTGGGCCGGCCCACGATCACGCCGGTCGAGGTGGCGCAGCGCTTCAGGGCTTTCGTTACTGGTGCCAGGACCGCTGTGGCATGACGCGCAACGGCGATCCTTTGCTGCTGACGCCCGGGCCGCTCACCACGACTGCGACGGTCAAGCAGGCGATGCTTCACGACTGGGGTTCGCGTGACGAGGCCTTCATCGCCATGACCGCCGAGGTGCGCGCCCGCCTGCTCACCGCGGCCGGTCTGGACGAGGGCTACACGGCTGTGCCGATTCAGGGCAGCGGCACCTTTGCCGTCGAGGCGATGCTCGGAACCTTTCTCGCTCCCGGCGCGGGGACGCTGATCCTCGTCAACGGCGCCTATGGGCGGCGCATGGTCGAGATCTGCCGCCGCCTGGGGCGGCGGGCCGTGGCCTATGAGGTGGCCGAGACGGAGGTTCACGACCCGGCCGAGGTCGCGCGCCGTCTGGCGGCCGATCCGGACCTCGCGCATGTCGTCGCGATCCAATGCGAGACCACCTCCGGCATTCTCAACCCGGTGGCCGAGATCGCCGAGGCAGTCGCGGCTGCCGGCCGCAGCCTGCTGATCGACGCGATGAGCGGCTTCGGTGCGATCCCTCTCGGTCCGCAGCCGGTGTCCTACGACGCCCTGGCGGCATCCTCGAACAAATGCATCCAGGGGGTTCCGGGGCTGGCTTTCGTCATCTGCCGGACCGCCGCATTGCGGGCGGCCAAAGGCAACGCGCCTTTTCTCAGCCTGGATATCCACGACCAATGGCGCGGCTTCGAGGGCAACGGCCAGTGGCGCTATACCCCGCCGACCCAGGTCCTGGCCGCCTTTCGCCAAGCCCTGCGCGAACATGCCGATGAGGGTGGAGTTGAGGGGCGCGGCGCGCGCTATCGGCGCAATTGCGAGGTTCTGGTCGAAGGGATGAAGAGCCTCGGTTTCGAGCCGCTGCTGCCGGCCGCGCTTCAGGCGCCGATCATCGTGACCTTCCGCACGCCCGATCATCCCGGTTTCAGTTTCGATATGCTCTACGAGGGCATGAAGGATCGCGGCTTCGTCATCTATCCCGGCAAGATCACCGAGGCGGAAACCTTCCGCATCGGCTGCATCGGTGATCTGGACGAATCCGATATGCGCGCCGCCGTCGCGGCGGCGGTGGCGGCTCTGGCCGATATGGGCGCAGACCTGCGCGGCGCGGCCGCCTGACCGGTCCGAGGTCGACTAGACCCGGTAGACGTATTCCTTGTCCGGCTCGCGCTCGATATCCGGCGGATAGTTCTTGTGTTTATCGGCGTAGTACTGCGCCAACTGGTCGCCATCCGACAGGCGGTTATAGGTCGCGAAATAGATGCGCCGCGTCTGGTCCGTCAGGTTGGGCTCGGACGAATGGGGCGTGTAGGAATCGAACAGGATGACGTCGCCCGGCTTGGTCGGGGTCGGCACGAACTCCATGCCTTCCATTTCCTTCTCGGACAGCGGCTCCCAGGCCCGGTAGAGCCCGCGGTCGTGAAATCCGGACACGACCTGCAGGCAGCCGTTCTCGATCGTGGCCTCGTCGATGCAGACCAGGGCATTGATGAAATCGCTGGCATAGCGTTCCCACCCGGCCTGGGAATCCTGGTGCGGCGCGAAACCGGCGCCGCCCGGCATCTTGAAATTGATCTTTTCCTTGAACAGCAGCGCGGGTTCGCCGAAGAGCTGTGCGCACATGGTCTTGAGCGATTCCGCGAGCTCCCAGAAGCCATCGTGGAAGGGCGCGATATTCTCGATCCGGCTGACGATCTTCTGGTCCGGCTCGCGCAGGCTTTTTTCCCAATAGACCCACTGCCGGCCCGGCTCTTCCGGCATGGCCAGCAGTTCCTTGGCCCACCGGTCCATATCCGCGACCTCGACCGGGCCGAAGGCGCCGCGCGCCACGAGATAGCCGTCGCGCTTGTAATCCGCGAGTTGAGCTTCGCTGAGCTTGGGTGTGTTGAGCATGGTCACCGAGGCTTTGTTGTCATTGGAATGCGGCGACTATATCTCTAGTGCCTAACGCGACCGAGACGCAAGACGGACCCCGCCGGACGATGAGCCACAATACCCTGATCCATCGCGGCGTGCGCCTGCTCGTCCGGCCCCTCGTCGCCACCAGCATCACCCCCAACCAGATCACGACCCTGCGGCTGGCCGCGGGACTCGGCACGGCCGTCGCCCTCGCGGTCGGCGCGGCGCCCTGGTGGAATATCGGCGCCGGCCTCTTCGTGCTGTCCGCCATCCTGGATCGGGCCGATGGCGAATTGGCGCGCCTCAGCGGCCGGACCTCGCCCGGCGGGCATGTCTACGACTTGGTGGCCGACGCGCTCAGCAATGCGCTGGTCTTTGTCGGGCTAGGCATCGGCCTGCGCGACAGCGCCTTGGACCTTTGGGCGATCCCGATGGGCATCGCCGCGGGCGGCGCGATCGCCGTCATCCTATGGGCCGTGATGGGAATCGAAGCGCGGGAGGGCCGTCGCGCGGCCGAATTGCAGGGCGGCGGCGGATTCGATCCGGATGACGCCATTCTGGCGGTGCCGGTGTTCATCTGGCTCGGCGCCATGCAGGAGCTCTTGATCGCGGCGGCCATCGGCGCGCCCGCTTTCGCGATTTATTTCTTGATCCGCTTTCGCCGGAAGCTGTCGGATACAGCCGGATCCCGGCGTGACTAACGCCTGCGGGCCTTTACCAGGGTGAAGAAAGTCCAGGCCATATGGGCAACCGCGCCGGCCCCGGCGGCGGCGAAGAACCAGTCCACCCAGCCGAGCCAAGTGATCGGCGCTATCAGATAGATTCCGTCTTCCAGTTCGAAGCCGGCAAACCCCGGATAGCCGACTGCCTCGCCGGTCGTGTCGCCGCCCTGCGCGTGGTCGATCCGGAGATTCACGAAAAATGCGCCGATGGCGACCGCGCTCGCGATACCCCCGATGGCCACTGACCATTCGCCCAAGGGGCCGTTTCGCAGGCCGAATCCGATACAGAGGAAGAGCGCCGCATAGCTGACCATTCCGGCGAAATAATCGAGATAGTAGCCGAGCCGGGAGGTCTGGTTGGTTTGGCGCGCAAGCTCGCCGTCGCAGTGGTCGAGAAACCGCGCGACCACGAAGATACTAGCACCCCAGTTCAGCAGGGCGGGCCGGCCGGCGGCCATCAGGGCGGCGCCGCCGACCGCGATCAGCAGGGTTGCGATCGTCACCTGGTTTGGCGTGATCGACGTCCGGGCCAGCGGCCGAACCAGATAGCGCGCAGCGCGTTGATCCCAGGGGGGATGTTTCACTCGAATCGTCTCGATTACTCGTTAGATGAATCCGATTCTACGAGTCCGGCGCGGTCGCACACAATGCTCGCGCTTGACTCGGCCAAGGCGTCTGCTTGACTGACTCGGCATTGGGGCGGCAGCGGGGGCGGACGGTGAGCGACGGCGATCTGGAGGCAAGGCGGCCCATCGCCTTGATCGGCAGTGGAACCATCGGTCGTGGCTGGGCCGTCGTGTTCGCGCGGGCCGGCCATCCGGTCGCGCTTCACGACCGGGACCCGCGAGTAACCGAGGAAGCCATCGGGCTGATTGAAGAGAGTTTGAGCGATCTTGCCACGTTTGGCTTGCTGGAGGAGGAGCCTGGTTCGGTGCTCGCCCGGATCCGCCCGGTGCGCGATCTGGACGAAACGGTCGCCGGCGCCGTCCATGTCCAGGAAAGCGTGGCCGAGACGGTCGAGGTCAAGCGCGCGGTTTTCGCCGAACTCGACCGGCTGTCCGCGCCGGAGGCGGTTTTGGCCAGTTCCTCTTCCGCCATTGTCGCCTCCCGCTTTACCGAGGATCTGCCCGGGCGCGGGCGCTGTTTGATCGCCCATCCGGCTGCCCCGCCCTTTCTCGTGCCCATCGTCGAGATCGTCCCGGCGCCCTGGACGGCGCCCGACGCGGTCGAAGCCACCCGCGCCCTCATGGAAGCGGCCGGACAGACCCCAATTCTGGTCCAGCGCGAGATCGAGGGTTTCGTTTTCAACCGTCTGCAGGGCGCGCTCCTGCGCGAGGCCTATTGCCTGATCCGCGACGGTTACGTCACGGCCGAGGATATCGACCGCGCGGTGGTCGCTGGCCCTGGGCGGCGCTGGGCCTTCACCGGACCCTTCGAGAATGCCGATCTGAACTATCGCGGCGGTGTCCGCGAACATGCCGGGCGCATGGGTGCAGCCTATGCCCGGATGGGGGCGGAACGGGGTCAGGACGACCCCTGGACCGAGGATCTGGTGGCGGGGGTCGAGGCCGAACGCCATGCCCTGTTGCCCCGCGAGGATTGGGCGGAGCGGGTCGCCTGGCGCGACCGCCGCCTGATGGCCCTGGCCGCGCTTTGCCGGCGCGATCCCGATTGAGCCGGGGGTCCGCAGCGCCATGCGCGTAGAGACGGGCAAGACCCGCGCGGTCGGCGCGGCGGCGCGTTTCACCTTCGACGGCGAGGCGCTGACCGGTCTGGCCAGCGAGAGCCTGGCGGCCGCGCTGACCGCCTCGGGCCGGCTCGCCCTGCGCCGCGATGGGGCGGGCGGCATGCGCGGCATCTTCTGCGGCATGGGCGTCTGTCAGGACTGCCTGGTCACGGTCGACGGGATGCCGCATCGGCGGGCCTGCATGACGGCGCTGCGCGACGGCATGACGGTGGAAACCGACGACTCCCTCGCGGCGGCCCGGCCCTTGGCGGACTCGGATTCCCCGCCGCCTGCCTATCCCGCCGACTATCCCAGGGCACCCGATGTCTTGGTGATCGGCGGCGGGCCAGCCGGTCTCTCCGCCGCATTGGCGGCGCGCGAGGCCGGGGCGGAGGCCGTGCTGATCGACGAGCGGCCGATCCTGGGCGGCCAATATTTCAAACAGCTCTCCCCCGGCCATGCCTTTGCGACGGGGCGCCCGGGCGACCGCCAGTATGCCGACGGCGCGCGGCTGATCGATGCGGTCGGCGCGGCCGGTGTTCGCATCGTCTCCGGCGTCCAGGTCTGGGGTGGTTTTCCGGGGCCTGAGATCGCCCTGGCCGGACCGGGTGGTGGGGCGGTCCTCCGGCCCCGGCGTTTGATCCTGGCCACAGGAGCCTATGAGCGGGGCCTGCCGGTGCCGGGCTGGACCCGTCCGGGCGTCATGACCACCGGCGCGGCGCAGACCTTGCTGAGGGCCTATCGGGTGCTGCCCGGGCGCCGGGTCCTGGTCGCGGGCAACGGCCCGCTCAATTTCCAGGTCGCCGCCGAACTGCTCGATTCGGGAGCCGAGGTCGTCGCGGTCGCCGAACTGGCGCGCCGCCCGGGGCCTCGGGCGCTGCCCCATCTGCTCAAGGCAGCCATGGCCTCGCCGGATCTGCTGCGCGATGGCGCGGGCTACCTGGCTCGGCTGCGGCGGGCCGGGGTGCCGGTGTTCTGGGGGCATGTCCTGGCCGAGGCGGTCGGGCCGGAGGGCGGCGCGGTCGAGGAGGCGGTCCTAACCTCCCTTGATGGGCGCGCCGGCCTGCGGCGCTACGCGGTCGATGCGGTCTGCATGGGCTACGGCTTCCTGCCGCAGAACGAGCTCGCCCGGGCCATTGGTTGCGACCATGCGGCGGACCCGCATAGCGGCGCCCTGCTGGCCGTCCGGGCGGCGGATGGCCGGACCAGCGTGTCGGAGGTCTTCGTCGCCGGCGATGCCGGCGGGCTGGGCGGGGCGAGGGCGGCCCAGGTCCAGGGGCGCATGGCCGGGCTGGCGGCGGCGCGCGACCTGGGTTTCCTGGCTATGGAGGTGCGGCGGCTCTCGGCCGCCCTGCGCCGCCATCGTCGCTTCCAGGCT
>JAQCGR010000154.1 GCA_027619995.1 Pseudomonadota bacterium
AGCCGCGGCCCCGCGCTTCCGCGAGGCCCCCACGAACTATCAGGCGGAATCATGCTTGTCGCACCCTCCTGTCTCGGTTCTTCAGGACGGGTCCATGGCGAAATGTGAACCCTTGTTGGGTTCGGCGAATGCCCGGAAGCATCCGCCGCACTCGCGACGACGCCGTCCCTATGATTCCTCGTCCTGAATACGGACTTAGTCAAGGCCGGATTGAATCTTTCTCCCGGGCGGCTTCCCTACCCGGCGCGCTCGACCGTCACCAGACCGGCCGCCGGATCGACCGTCACCCGGTCGCCGGTCCGGATCAGACGGGTCACGTCGCCCTCGGCGAAACGGTCGCACAGGGCCATGCCGGCCAGCGCGCCGCCCTGGGCCAGGATCGGATTGATGCGGTTGAACAGGATCGCCTTGGGCGCCATGCCGCGCGCTTTCATCTCGTGCAGCATCCAGGCCGAGGCGACGCCACCCTTGGCCGTGTTCACGACCAGGATCTTGTCGACGTAGTTCTGGCCGACAAGCTTGTGGGCGGGGCGCGAGAAGATGCCCTTGATGCGGTCGAGATCGTAGCGGGCCGAGAAATTGTCGTCGGTCACCAGCGCCTCGCCGGTCACCTTCGGACCGACACCGGGATGGCAGCGCAACTCTATGCTGGTCATCAGACGATCTCCCCCGCCAGGGCTGAAGCCACGCAATCCGCCATGCTCGCCAGGGTCGGCTTGTAGCCGTAGCCGCCGATGATATTGACCAGCTTGGCGGAGTTGGTCAGCAGCCGGGTCCAGCCGTTGGCTTCGGCCATCTCCCGCGCATAGCTCTGATAGAAGCACATGCCCTGGAGGAACAGCGCGCCGGAGGCTTCGATCCGCGCCGCTAGGCCCAGCCGCCTTGCATCGGCGGCGACAGCGGGGGAGGTGACGGCCAGCAGCGCGGTCTCGGGGTGAAGCCGCTTGCCGTCGAGCATCCCGGCCAGGGCGCTCAACTCGACCAGGGAGAGCTGGGGCGCGGAGAAGACGACCACATCGACCTTCTCGCCCTTGGCCCCGTATTCGCCGTAGACCGCTTCGAAATCCGCCATGCCGATTTCCTGCACTGCTACAGCGGCCGGATCGCAGACGGCGGCGATATCGGGCGCTTCGGGCGTCACGCCGATCAGGTGGAAGAGGGGGATGGAGCCGAAGCTCGCCATCGCCGCGCCCATATGTTTGAGCTCGTCCGAGCCGGGCACGGCCTTGATCCCCTCGATCGCCGGCACCTCCCAATAGGAGCCGGCGCGCTTGCCGACGATGGCGCCCAGCGCGCCCCAATCGGCCAGGCCGTTCGGCTGATGGGTCACGCGAAAGCGCTTGGTCGCGCGCCGGTTTGCATCCAGATGCAGCCCGTAGCGCGGTGTCCGGCCGGTCAGCCCGGCGGCCAGGGCCGAGGGGCCGCCCTCGAAATTGGACCGCGCGCCCAGCACGCTGTTGCAATAGATCACCACGCCGGTATCGCCATAGGCCAGATGCTCGCCGCGCACCGGCGGCATGATGGTCTGATAGTTGATGCAGGTATCCGTCATCAGGATGCCCAGGGCCTCGAAGGCGTCGATCGCCCGGCGTTCCAGGGCGGCCATCGCATCGGTCTGACCGAGGGTGCGGTAATGGTCGAAATCGATGCCGCGCGGATCGGTGATCATGGGAATGCGGACCCGACGCTCCACCTCGGGATGGGCCGCCAGTCCTTCGACGAATTTGACCCCCGCCTCGCCCAGGGATTCGGTATCGGCCATCATATGGGCCTGGACCACGGGCACGAAATCCGCAGCATCGAAGAAGCGGCCGACCTGGATCATATGGTCCATGGCCCAGCGGCGCGGCTCGCCCTCCTCGCCGGCCAGCATGGCCTCTTCATGTTCGGTCAGCTTCATTCGTCCCCCTCGATAGCCGCCACCCGGTCGCGCGCCAGGCGGATGATGCGTTCTGTCTCGTCCCACATGCCGTAATCAGCGATCCGGGCGATGGGCGCCCAGATCGCCTCGGATGCATCATCCCCCGCGACCGGTTCGCCGCCGCGCCACAGGGCGACGAAATCGATCAGGGTGTAATGGAAGGCGACCTTGCCCGCATCGTCGCGCCGGATCGAATCGATCACGGCGATCTGTTCGACCAGTTCGACCGCCAGCCCCGTTTCCTCCTGCACCTCGCGCAGGGCGGCTTCGGCCACCGTCTCGCCGATATGCTGGGCACCGCCCGGAATGCTCCAATGGCCCTGGCTCGGCGGCTTGGCGCGGCGCACGAGCAGGACCTCGTCGCCCCGCAGGACGACAGTGCCGACGCCGACGAAGGGACGGTCTGGATAATCGCGTTTCATGCCGGTGATCCAAGCAAGCCTTGACCGTTCTTTCCAGCCGTTTCTATGGTCCGGACCCAATGAAGTGGAGGCGGACGGATGAGCGGGTCGGATTCAATCGTGATCGCGGGGGCGGCCCAGGCCGGCGGCAGGGCCGTGCAGGCCATGCGCAGCGCGGGTTACGAGGGGCGCATCCTGCTGATCGGTGAGGAGACCTGGCTGCCCTACGAGCGTCCGCCCCTGTCCAAGGCCCTGATCACCGAGGGCGGCGGCCACGAGGCCGTGCATCTGCACGCGCCCGACTATTACGAGACCCACCGGGTCGAGACCCTGCTGGGCGCGCCGGTCGAGAGCATCGACCCGGCCGCGCGGACCGTTCGGGTGGACGGCGCGGATATCGCCTATGACCGCCTGCTGCTCGCCACCGGCGCGCGGGTCCGGCGCCTGCCCGCGCCCGGCGCCGATCTGCCGGGGATGCGCTATCTCCGCACCCTCGACGATTCCTTCGCCATCCGCGACGCCCTGGTGCCCGGCGCGCGGGTCGCCGTGGTCGGCGGTGGCTTCATCGGGCTCGAAATCGCGGCCAGCGCGCGCAAGCGCGGCTGCGAGGTCACGGTGATCGAGGCGACGGACCGGTTGATGGGTCGCGCCGTCGCCCCCGAGATCGGCGCCTGGTTTGCCGCCATGCACCGGTCCAAGGGCGTCGATATCCGTCTGGGCGCGGGGGTCGAACGGTTCGGCGGAACGGACAAGCTGGAACATGTCACCCTGGTCGGCGGCGAGGAATTCCCCTGCGATCTCGCCATCGTCGGTATCGGCATCATCCCCAATTCGGAGATCGCGCTGGAGGCCGGGCTCACGGTCGAGAACGGCATCGTCGTGGATTCGCACGGCCGGACCAGCGATCCGCATATCTGGGCCGCCGGCGATGTCGCCAACCAGCCGAGCGTCCTGCTCGGCCGCAACCTGCGCCTGGAAAGCTACGAGAATGCCCAGAACCAGGGCACCGCGGTCGGCCGCAACATGGTCTCGGACGAGACCAAACCCCATGAGGACCGCCTCTGGGTCTGGAGCGACCAGTTTGACGTGAACCTGCAGATGATCGGCGTGGCTGACGGCTATGACGCCATCGTCCATCGGGGCGAGCCGACGGAGGAGGGCTTCGCCGTCTTCTATCTCGCGGGCGGCAAGGTCGTCGCCGCCAACACGATCAACCTGGGCCGCGAAATGCGCAGCATCGAACGCGTCGTCGCCGCCCGCGCGGAGCTATCCCCCGACCAACTGGCCGATCCGAGCGTGAACCTGCGGAAGCTGATACGAGGGTAGCGCGCGCTCTACCCCGCCGGCCTCATGCTGAGCCTGTCGAAGTATGAGGCCGTGGCACGGTCTCGCGCAGTGGAATCTTCGCCCTTCGACAGGCTCAGGACGAGGAAAGCGAGAATACCGTTCGGCATCGGGAGATGCCTGAACCAGAGAGAGGTGGCGAGGCGCAGCCGAGCCGGGTGGGGGGTTCGGCCTATCGCGGAGAAATCGGACCCCTCACCCTCCCATCGCTGCGCGATGGGCCCCTCCCTCTCCCCCCTGAAGGGGCGGAGAGGGGAATTGAACGACCATGTTTAATCTCCCTCTCCTCCCCCCATTTTTAATATTGGGGGAGGAGAGGGTCGGGGTGAGGTGGGCTTGCACAGCGCTTGCCCGGTTTCGCCTGCAACAGCCTTGGGTTAGGGTTCGGCCCTCCCCATTCCCCACGACAAGTCCCCGCCATGCCCAGAAAATACGGCTTCGGCCAATCCGTCTCGCGCAGCGAGGATCCTCGTTTCCTGACCGGGCGGGGGCGTTATACCGGCGATGTCACCCTGCCGGGGATGGTCGAGGCCTATATCCTTCGCTCGCCCTTCGGCCATGCCGACATCAAGAGCATCGACACAGCCGCCGCGCGCGCGGCGCTCGGCGTGTTGTTCGTCGCGACGGGCGCGGACGTGGCGGCGGCCGGGTTGGGCGGCATTCCCTCCGATGTAAAGCCCGACGAGCACGCGGTGCGCAATGTCGAGATGCCGGTGCGGCCGCTCCTGGCGCAGGGCCGCGCGCGCTTTTCGGGCGAGGGGGTTGCCCTGGTCGTTGCCCGGAGCCTCGAGCAGGCCCGCGACGCGGCCGAGCTGATCGCGGTCGAATACGAGGATCTGCCGGCCATCGCGGACACGGCCGGCGCCGTGGCGGAGGGCGCGCCTGCGCTCTGGGCCAACGCGCCGGACAATGTTGCGCTGGAATATCGCGACGGCGATGCGGATGCGGTCGCGGCGGCTTTCGATTCGGCGGCTCATATAGCACGGGTCGAATTGGTCCAGAACCGCGTCATGGGCATGCCGATGGAGCCGATGGCAGCCGTCGGCGATTACGATTCGGCGCGCGGGCGTTACGAACTGCACTGCCCGTCCCAGGGCGTGCATTACGTGCGGAAAATTCTGGCCGAGCATGTCTTCCGGGTGGAGCCCTGGGCGGTCCATGTCATTACGCCCGATGTCGGCGGTGGCTTTGGCGTGCGGGTCTTTCCGAGCGCCGAACAGGCCCTCGTTCTCTGGGCCGCTAGAAACACGGGGCGGCCGGTGCGCTATGTCGCCGAGCGCACCGATTCGAATGTCGCCGACGTCCATGCGCGGGATCACGCGACGGTGGCCGAACTGGCGCTGGACGAGGGCGGCCGCTTCCTAGCCGTCCGGGTCGATACCGTCGCCGCCATCGGGGCCTACGGGTCCTGTCACGGGTTGGGCGTGCCGACCGGGGGCTATGCCGCGACCATCACCGGGGTTTACCACACCCCGATCCACGATCTGCGCGTGCGCGCCGTCTTCTCGAACACGGTGCCGACCGATGCCTATCGCGGCGCGGGACGGCCCGAGGCGCAATATGTCGCCGAGCGCCTGGCCGATGCCGCCGCCGAGGTCATGGGCGTCGACCGGTTGGAGATCCGCCGCCGCAATCTGATCCCGGCCGAGTCCATGCCCCTCACCACCAGCACCGGCTACGAGATCGATTCCGGCGATCTGCCGGGCGCCTTGGACAAGGCTTTGGCTCTGGCCGATGCCGAGGGTTTCGAGGCAAGGCGGGCGGAGGCCGAGGCGCGCGGCGCGCTGCGCGGGCTGGGCATCGCCACCTATATGAAACGCAACGGCGGGTCGCCCGACGAGTTGGTCGAGGCGCGTTTCGAGGCGGGTGGCGGGCTGACCCTGATCGTCGGCAGCCAGAACAACGGCCAGGGCCACGACACCATGTATGCCCAACTTGCCGCCGAGCGGCTGGGCATTCCTTTCGAAAGCGTGCGCGTGGTCCAGGGCGATTCGGAACTCGTCACCTACGGCCAGGGCACGGGTGGCTCATGCGCGCTCAGCACCGGCGGCTCGGCCGCCGTCACCGCCATGGACAAGGTGGCGGAGGAGGGCAAGCGCTTCGCCGGCCAGCTGCTCGAAGCGGCCGAGGCGGATATTGAATTCTCCGCAGGCGAGTACCGCGTGGCGGGCACGGACAAAACCGTCTCTCTGGTCGAGGTTGCTCGCGCGGCCTTCAAGCCGGGGCCGGACACCGCCGAACGCGGCTTCGGCCTGTCCGCTCGCCATCTCTGGCAGCGCCAGGGCCCGACCTTCCCCAATGGCTGCCATGTCTGCGAGGTCGAGGTTGACGGCGAGACCGGCCGTGTCCAAATCATCGCCTATTCCGTGATCGACGATATGGGCCGGATCATGAATCCGATGCTGGTCGAGGGCCAGGTCCATGGCGGTGCCGCCCAGGGCATCGGCCAGGCCTTGCTGGAAGAGGCGCGCTACGAGCCCGATACGGGCCAGTTCGTCACCGCCTCGCTGATGGATTACTGCCTGCCCCGGGCCGACGACCTGCCGAATTTCCAGATCCGCTTCCAGGAAGTGCCCTGCGCGACCAACCCCCTCGGGGTGAAGGGCGTGGGGGAGGCGGGCACCACCGGCTCGATGCCCGCCGTGGTCGGCGCGGTGGTCGATGCCCTGCGAGGGCATGGGGTAAGCCATCTGGACATGCCGCTCACGCCCGAAAAGGTCTGGCGCGCCTTGCGCGGCGCTTAGACTCGCCTGGATTTGCCCGGATTTGGTTGTATTTGCCCGAATGGCCGGGCTCGACTAATCTTTCGGCACTCATGACCGACAAAATTCTTTGCATCGTCCATCAGGCAACCTCCGACACGGGGCGGGTCGGACGCGTGTTGCGCGAATTGGGCTACGAGGTCGAGACGACCTGCCCGCGCCGCGAGGGACCGCTGCCGCCGCCGGAAACCCTGGCTGGGGCCGTCATGTTCGGCGGTCCGATGAGTGCCAATGACCACGACATGGACCCGGGCCTGCGCGCTGAGATCGACTGGCTCGAAGCGGCGCTGGCCGCCGGCACGCCTTTCGTCGGCATCTGCCTGGGCGCGCAGATGCTGGCCAAGGTGCTCGGCTCGACCGTCGCCTGGCATCCTGAGGACATGCACGAGATCGGCTATGTCCCGGTCACGCCGACCAAGGCCTGGTGCGATTGCATGCCCGAGCCGATGTATTTCTACCAATGGCACAAGGAAACCTTCGACCTGCCGCGCGGCGCCGTGCTGCTGGCCGAGGGCGACCGCTATCCCAACCAGGCCTTCCGCTACGGCGACAAGAACTACGGCATCCAGTTCCATCCCGAGGTGACGCGCGAGATCATGCTGCGTTGGGCCGGCAATGCGGGTGATCGCCTGGAACGGCCCGAGGTGCAGGGCCTCGAACAGCAGATGGCATCCAACGAACGCTACGAGCCCCAGATCGAGGCCTGGACCCGGCGCTTCCTCGCGGAATGGCTTGGGGCCGAATGGATCGACGCCGACGAGGCCGGCGCGGCGGTCGCCGCCGCGGAGTAGCCCTCGGCGAGGGGTGATCCGGCCTAGGCTCTTTCTAGGATTGAATGAAAAGCTGAAGCTGTTCGATGACCTGCTCCTGCTCGCTGATGATGCTCTTCACAAGATCGCCGATCGAGACGAGGCCGACCAGCCTGTCGAATTCCATCACCGGCAGATGGCGGATGCGCCGCTCGGTCATCAATTCCATGCACGCTTCGACGGTTTCGTCCGGCTCGACCGAGACGATCGGGGCGGACATGACTTCGCGCACCATCGTGCCCGGCGAGGACCGGCCCTTCAGATAGACGTTCCGGGCGTAGTCGCGCTCGCTCAGGATGCCGATAGGGTGGTTGCCTTCGATCACCACGAGAGCGCCGATATCGCGCTCCGCCATAATCTGAATCGCGGAGAGGACGGAATCACTGGGCTGGATCGTCCAGACCTGATTTCCCTTTCTGCGCAGCACTTGTCGAACGATTGCCATTCGCCGTCTCCATTCCTGGTCCTGGCGGTCGCACCATGGCGAAGGAGGAACGCACGCAACCTGAAAACCGAGGAACCCCGCGACCTTTCGGTGCGCGGGGTTCCGGTTTCCAGGGCGCTTGCGCCCATAGTCGCCATCAATGGCGCACTAATTCCCTAACCCGACGTCCAGTTGGCGGACGCCCAGGGTTAGATGCGGTTTTGAATTGTCTGGTTTGGACGGCTCGGCCTCACAAGGCCGATCTGCTGGATCGTGCTAGGCGAGCCGCGGCCCCGCGCTTCCGCGAGGCTCCCAC
>JAQCGR010000155.1 GCA_027619995.1 Pseudomonadota bacterium
TTCATCCGGGCATCCGGTTTCGTCACCCTGCTCGCCCTGTTCCTGCATCTGACCGGACGTCCGATCCGCATGGCGCCCAGCGAACGCTATCCCAGCCTCGCCCTCGGCCTGCTGTTGTCCTTCACGACCTGGGCCAACTACACCGCCGTCAGCCTGATCCCGATCAGCCTGTCGATGCTGCTGCTCTACACCTACCCGTTGATGGTCGCGGTCGCGATGCGCCTGGTCGAACGCGAAAAGGTACGCCGGATCCAATATGTCGCGATCCTGATCGCCTTCGCCGGCCTCGCCGTCTCGCTGGAGGTCGCCACGGGGCCACTCGACCCGGTGGGCGTCGCGCTCGCCCTCGCCTCCGCCACCGGCCTGACCTTCATCGTTCTGGTCAGCAACCGGATTCTGCAACGCGCCGACAGCCGGCGGCTGACCCTGCATATGGCGACGACAAATTCGCTGTGCTACGGCGGCGCCATGATGGCGACCGGCGGCCCGGCGATCCCCGCCGATCCCGGCGCAGCGCTGCTCCTGCTGGTCTTTCCGCTGGGCTATTTCATGGCGATTCTGGGCTTCTTTTCCGCCATCCCGCTGATCGGGCCGACCCGCTCCTCGATGTTCAGCAATATGGAGCCGATCGCGGCCATGAGCTTCGCCGCCCTGGCCCTGGGCCAGCCGGTGAGCGGGGCGGGTTGGATCGGCGCCGCGCTGGTCGTCGGCGCGGTCCTGGTCGTGCAGATCGCCGCCGCCATTCCGCGGGCAGGCCAAAGATGAACCCCCGACCCTGGCTGGGCGGCTTCTTCGTCGTCCTCGGCGCCCTCGGCTTCGCTGTCGGCGTCGTCCTGACGCCTTTCGTCTACGACAGCGGAACCGATCCGGCGACACTGGTGATGGCCCGGGCGGGCGGCTACGCCCTGCTGCTTTATCTCGCCCTGCGCCTGTTCCGGCGGCCCCGCGCCCTGCCGCCGGCCGTGCGCTACAAGGCGCTGCTGCTGGGTGGGGTCTTCGCCGTCCAGTCGATGTGTTTCTTCACCAGCATCACCCTGATCCCGGTCAGCGTCGCGGCGATCTCGGAATACACCTTCCCACTCCAGGTGGCTTTGGTCTCCTGGGCACTCTATGGCCAACGGATCGGCCTCGCCAAGGCGCTGTGCTTTCCCGCCGCCTTCGCCGGGCTGTGGATGGCCCTGCAGGTCTCTGGCGAGGGCGTGATCGATCCGCGCGGGGTCGCGCTCGCCGTCGTCGGCTCCATGCTGCTGACCTTCATGGTGATGTTCGGCGACCGCATCATGGGCGCGGCGGACAGCCGGCGCGTGACCCTGCATACGACGGCGACGGTTGCGGTGCTCTACGCCGCCCTGTTCCTCGTGACGGAATTGCAACCGTCTTGGCCCCAAACCGCTCTGGGCTGGGGCGCGATGGCTGCCTCCTCCCTCACCTACCTTACGGGGATGCTGGGCATCTTCACGGGTATCGCCATGATCGGCCCGACGCGGGCCTCGATTCTGATGAACCTGGAGCCGATCTTCACCCTGGCCCTGGCCATGCCGATTCTCGGCGAAGTCTTGAACCCGATTCAGCTTGCCGGCGCGGCCTTGGTCATCGGCGCGGTCGTCGCGAGTCAGGTTCTGGGCCGCATGAGGCGCCCGCCAGCCTAGACCGGCAGCGGCGGCAGGGGGATCGGGTGGGCCTCCCCATAGGCGCGGCAGGCGCGGATGGCGAGGGCGTCTCGGCCGCGCTGCGCGACAAGCTGGAAGGCGGTCGGCAGCCCATTCGAATCGAAGCCGTTGGGCATGGTCGCCGCCGGATGGGTGCTGAAATTGAACGGATAGGTAAAGGTCGCCCAGTCGAGCCAGCGCCGCATGCCGCGACCTCCGGGATACTCGAGGCCCGCCTCGAAGGCGGTGAGGCAAAGCTGCGGGGTGAGCAACAGATCGAACTCGTCCAGCAGAACGCTGACCTGGCTGCCGAAATTGGCGCGCACGGCCTCGGCATCGGTGTAGTCGAACAGGGACAGTTCCATGCCTTCCAGGGCCATCTCGACGAATTCCGGCCCGCCGAGCGTGCGCTGCTCCTCGGTGAAGGTCCGCCAGGCCTTGGCCTGGGCAATGCGGAAGACGTTTTCGTAGGCCTCGCGCGGGTCGTCCCAGAGGCTGTCGCGCTCCTCCACCACTGCACCCATGGCGGCGAATTCCTCGGCCGAGCGCCGGGTCGCCGCCGCGACCTCCTCATCGACCTTGGCGTAGCCCATGGTCGGGCTGTAGCAGATGCGAAGACCCTTCACCCCGCCTTCCATCTCCGCCACGTAGTCCGGCGCGGGGGTGGTCGCGCCGATCCAGTCGCGCGCATCGGGATCGGCCATCGCGCGCAGCATCAAGGCGCCATCCCCGACGGTGCGGGTCAGCGGGCCGATGCAGGAGGCCGAGCCCACGACGCTGGGCGGAAAATAGGGCACGCGCCCGGCCGTCGGCTTGATGCCGAAGATGCCGGTGAAGGCGGCCGGCATCCTGATCGAGCCGCCGCCATCGCTGCCGATCGCCAGGGTACCCGCGCCGACCGCGACGCTGGCCGCCGCGCCACCGCTCGATCCGCCGGGCGTCTTCGAAGGATCCCAGGGATTGCGCGTGACACCGGCAATCCGAGTATGGGTCACACCCAGGCAGCCGAATTCCGATGTCGTGGTCTTGCCGATGAAGACCGCGCCGTGGCGGCGCAGGCTGGCGACGGCCGGGGAATCCTCGGTGGCCGGATCCTCCGGCGTGGTCAGCGAGCCGCGACGCCAGGGATGACCCTCAAGCTGGAACAGATCCTTCACCGTGGTCGGCAGGCCATCGACGAGACCGCATGGTTCGCCCTTCATCCAGCGCGCCTCGGATTCGCGGGCCTGGGCCAGGGCGCCTTCTTCGCAAAGCAGCACGAAGGCGTTGAGCGCCGGCTCAGTTGCCTTGGCCCGGGCCAGGGCTGCCTTCGTCGCCTCGACGGGCGAGACCGCCTTGCTGCGGAATTTGCCGAGCAGATCCGCAGCCGTCATCAGGCAAAGATCGTCCGTCATCGCATTTCCTCCGTCGCGTCCGCGCTCATACCCGCGTGATGCCGCCGTCGATGAAGAGCGACTGGCCGCTGATATAGGTGTTCTCCGGCCCCGCCAGCCAGGCGACGAAAGCCGCGATCTCCTCCGGTTTGGCCAGCCGGCCGATGGGGATGGAAGCCGCCAGCGCCGCGATCTGATCGGGCGAATACATGCTGGCGGTCATTTCCGTGTCGATGAAGCCGGGGGCCACGACATTGGCGAGAATGCCGTCCTTCGCGACTTCAGCGGCGAGACCGATGGTCAACCCGTCCACCCCTGCCTTGGCGGCCGAATAACTCGCCCGGCCCGGCAGGCTGATCTGCTGGCGGATCGAACCCAGGGACACGATGCGGCCCCAGCCTGCAGTGCGCATGGAGGGCAGCGCGGCCTGGGTCGTCATCAAAGTGCCGCGCAGGTTGATGTCCTGTACGCGCTGGAACTCCTCGGCCGAAATCTCAGCGAAGGCTTCGGGCTTGGAGACCCCGGCATTATTGACCAGCACCAGTGGCGCAAAAGCCTCGACCGCGCGGCAGAAAGCGCGGGTGCTGGCCAGATCGGTGAAATCCACCGGATGATAGGCGCAGCCCTCCGGCCCCGACCCGTCGGGACTGGTGCCCGTGACCAGCACCTCCGCCCCATCGTCGCGCAGGCGTGCGGCGATGGCCCGGCCTATGCCCCGCGTGGCACCGGTGACGACGGCGCGGCGGCCTGCGAGGAGCGCACCGGTCATGCTTCCTCCCCGTCCAACAGCCCGTGGCGGCGATGCCAGTCCTCGAGCGATTCGTCAGGGTATTCTGCGAAATGCCGCTCGCCCTTCCCTTTCGGGACCAGCACCCAGGGCACCTTTGAATCGAGCATGATGTGGGCGCGCTCGGGCGCGTCCGGCAGAGGCGTATCGATGGCGCTGGCGAAGGGGTGCAACAGGTCGGGCCAGGTTTCGTCCCAGGCCCAGAGCATCGAACCGCAAGTCTTGCAGAAATGGCGGCGCAGGCTGCCGAGCCCGCCATCGATCTGACGCACCCGGTAGACGCTGACATGGTCCTCGCCCTCGACGGTCAGACCGTCGTTGCGCGCGCCCAGATTGATCGCGAAACCCCCGCCGCCCGCCACCTTGCGGCAGATCGAACAGTAGCAATGCATATAGGGGGCGGGCGCGTATGACTCGCAGGAGAACCGCACCGCGCCGCAATGGCATGAGCCCTCGAGTCGCATGGCGATTTCCTCTCGTCCTACTCGCTACCGAGGTGCCACCCCCACCTCACCCTCCCGCTGCGCGGGTCCCTCCCTCTCCTCCCCAACTGGGGAGGAGAGGGTCGGGGTGAGGTGGGGGTTCGCAACCTGCCTGCCCATAACCGAACGTCTTTACATTCGAAGCCTAATCCTCCGCGTGCAGATAGGGCAGTTCGTGACGGAACAGGCGGTCCGACGGGGCCGTGTCCAGTTCGCGGGCGTAGCGATGTCCGGAATAGGTCGCATGGACGATGGCCGCCGGAGCGTTGCAGTCGCCGATCCGGGTGACCGACTTGATGCCGGCTTCGGCCAGCTTGGCCTCGTCCGCCATCAGCGCGTTGTACAGGCCTGAATTGGGCAGGCGCGCCGTCACCATCACCACGCCATTCGCCGGCAGAGTCATCTCGCGATCCGTGCGGACATGGCGCAACAGCACCTGCCCGTCGCCGACCTCCTCCAGATTGTGATGCGTGATCATCGCGATGCCGAGTTCGTCCATATGCCGATACACGCGGTCCATCTCCAGAGTGACCTTGGAGAAGGCGGCGATATCGGCATCCGGGGTCACCAGGGTGACCCCGCGGCCCGCCTTGCGCAGGACCTCGGCCATCACATTGCCCATGTAGTAGCGGTCGTCGTCGAAGACCACGACCGGCCCTTCGGGCATGCGCCCGGCCATCACGTCGTCGGGCGAGACGACATGAGCGCCCTCGCTGCCCGGCACGGGATCGCCGTTGACCCGGCCGTAGCCGTCCTTGCGCCAGAAGGAACCGGTCGCCAGGGCGACATGCTGGAAGCCGAATTCGAGGATCTGTTCGGCGGTCAGCTCGCTATCGCGGTAGATCTCGACATTGGGCAACTTGTGCAACTGGCCGATACGCCAGTCGCGCACCCGCGCCCATTCGGCGAGGCCGGGCAGCTTGCTTTCGCGCGTGACGCGGCCGCCCAGTTCGGTTGTCGCCTCGGCCAGGGCAACCTGATAGCCGCGCGCGCCCAGGGCGCGTGCCGCCTCCAGCCCCGCCGGGCCGGCCCCAACCACCAGCACCGAATTGTCAGAGCCTTTGGGATTCATGCGCTCGGGATGCCAATCGCGGCGGTGTTCCTCGCCCGCCGTCGGGTTCTGGGTGCAACGGAAATTGACCCCCAGGAAATGGTTGGAGGCGCAGATGTTGCAGCCGATACATTCCCGGATGTCCTCGGGCCGGCCTTCTTCGATCTTCTTGGGAATGAAGGGATCGGCGATCGAGGGCCGCGCCGCGCCGATCATGTCGAGGATGCCGCGTTTGATGAGCGACGCCATGGTGTCGGGCGAGGTGAAGCGTCCCACCCCGACCACAGGCTTGGTGGTCACTGATTTCATGAAGCTGAAATACTGCTCATGGATGTTCTCGCCCGCGAAGCGCGAGGGCGGCGAATCCTGCTCCCAATTGCCGATCACCACGTCCCAGAGATCGGGCAGTTCGGCCAGCAGTTCGATCATCTCCTTGCCGTCCTCATGGGCAATCAACCCACGCTCGCCGATCAGCTCCTCGATGATCACGCGCACAGTGACCGCCGCCTCGCCCTTGGTCTCGTCCTTGGCGATCTCGATAAATTCCTTCAGCAGGCGACATCGGTTCTCGACACTGCCGCCGTATTCGTCGTTCCGTCGGTTGCGGCGCGACATCATGTGGAAACTGGCCGAGGAAAACTGGCTGGAGACCTGGATGATATCGACCCCGGCCGTGAGCGCACGGCGCACCCCGGCGCGGAACCAGCCCTGCATGTCGCGGATGTCGCGCTTGTCCATGGCGCGGGCCTGGACCGGATCGAATTCCGGCACCGGGCGGTCGGCGGGGCCCATCGGCACGTCGCGCGACAGGCGGTTGGCGAAGAAGCCGCCGGAATAGGGCAGTTGCACGCCGAGCAACGCGCCATGCTCATGCACCGCATCGGCGGCGATTGCCAGAATTGGAATGTCCTTGTCGTCCCACAGGGTCAGCACCGACTCCCCGTACATCTCCGCATTGGGGTGAAAGCCGCAATGCTCGGTGTTGATGACGGCCCAACCGCCCTCGGCCTTGATGCCGCGCATCCGGGCATGGCCGCGCGGCCGCATCCGGCCCATGCCGTTGCAATGACCGGGTTGATAGAAACGGTTCTTGGCCGTCTTCGGACCGATCTTCACCGGCTCGAACAACACGTCGTAACGCGGATCGCGAGTCATTCCCTGGTCTCCCTGCCCCTGATTTCCTTGACCGGCGACGCTAGCGCCGAATCCCTTCCATCGCCGCGGCGATGCCTGATTGAATCAGGCCGACATCGATCGCGACAAGCAACATTCGATAACCCCGTTCGATCATCGCCTTCGCCTGCTCAGGTGAACCGGCGAGGCCGCCCATTGGCAGGCCGGCGGCGAGGATGTGCTCCTCCGCCCGCGCGATGGCCGCGACCACATCGGGATGGTCGCGCTGGCCCGGCACGCCCAGGCTCATCGACAGGTCGAAGGGCGCGATGAAAACCACGTCGATGCCGGACACGGCGAGGATTTCGTCGATATTGGCGACAGCGTCCTTGTGCTCGATCTGCACGACGCAAAGGACGGAGTCGTTGGCCGCCTCCAGGTAGTCCGGCACGGTCAGGCCGAAACGGGAGGCGGCATAGAACGGTCCGACGCCGCGCGCGCCGTCGGGCGGATAGTTCTGGCTGCGCACGGCGGCCTCGGCCGATGCGCGGTCGTTGATCATCGGATGGACAATGCCGAAGGCACCGGAATCGAGAGCCGGCTGACTCAACCAGGTTTCGGCATGGGGGGTGCGGATGACCGGCGTGCAGTCGGTCCCCTGGGTCGCGGCGACCATGGCATGGGCGCTCTCGATCCCGATCGGGCCGTGCTCCATATCGATGAACAGCCAGTCGAGACCGCTGCGCGCAGCCAGTTGCACAAGCGGCACGCTGGGCATCGAGACAAGCAGGCCCAGACAGACTTCGCCCACGCCGAGCCGATCCTTAAGCCGGTTCACGCTCCCCCTCCCCCATGAGGCATGTCGGCCGGCCGCACGCCCGCTGAACGGACGGCGACTCGGCCGGGTCACCTACTTCCATTCCAGATAGTGTCTAGATCAGGACGTAGTTCTTGCGCACCGTCGTTAGAATTTCCCAGATGCCGCCGGTCTTGGCCGGGAAGTAGATCGAGTCGCCTGCCTCGATTTCGATGGTCTCGCCGCTATCGGCGTGGAAGATCGCGCGCCCCTTCACGAAATGCGCGAATTCCGCCGACATGACCTGACGGCGCCATTTGCCGGGCGAGCATTCCCAGATGCCCATGCCGGGGCCCTTCACCGTCTCCGGATCGATCATCCGCATGCCGCGCAGCTTTGCGACCTTGCGCCCCTCGGGCAGGCCCACCGGACCCCAATCCTCGAGACGCGACGAGGCGATTTTCGCCGATTTCTTGACCTGGGTGATGCCGGCCTTGGCCGGACCCTTTTTGGCTTTCGCCGATTTGGCGGCGGGCTTCTTCGCCTTGGCCGCTGCCTTCACTGCTGCCATGAATCTTCATCCTTTCGCGTGCGCCCGGCCAAAGGCCGGCACGACAAATCCTATCGCCGAAGACCCGTCCGTCGATCGCCGGATGGATCCATCGAATGTCCGGCAGCCCCCCCCCC
>JAQCGR010000156.1 GCA_027619995.1 Pseudomonadota bacterium
CGATTCGGTCGCATTTTCGGGCACACCGCGCCCCTCCTCGTAGAGCACGCCGAGGGCGTAATCGGCGCCGATCTGCCCCGCCGCGGCGGCCCGTTGCAGAAGCTCGGCCGCCGCGGCCTCGTCTCGCGGCACGCCCTGCCCTTCGGCCATCAGGACGCCAAGCAAGTGGAGGGCACGAGGCTCGTCCTGCTCGGCCGCTTTCCGGAACCAGGCGACGGCCTGGACGGGATCTGCTTCGACACCCAGACCCTGGAGATAAATTTCACCCAGACCGCTGGCTGCGCGGGAATCGCCGGTAGCGGCCGAAGCGGTCCAGAGCTCGCGGGCCGTGTCGTAGTCCCCCGCCTCGAAAGCGGCGATGCCGGCGTCGCGATCCCCATTCGCATGCGCGGGAATGCCCAAAAGCAGGCTCGCGCATACGAACAGAAGGGCGAGGGCAGGGGCCGGACCGATCATTCATTCCCCCTTTCGGGTGTCGTTTGGGCCTCGGCTGACGCGGAGGCCGGGCCGTAGACTCGATGCACGAGGCGGAAGGCCAGCGGCGCCAGGAAGACGACGAGCATGATTCGGAAAACATGGTGGGACGAGACGAAGGCAACGTCCACGCCCAAGGCCAGGGCGACCAGGCTCATCTCGGCCAGGCCGCCGGGCGCGAAGGCCAGGACCAGGGCTTCGGTCGGAATCCCGAGCAAGGGATGCAGCAGCAGGGCCGCGATCACCGATCCGGCGAGCATGACCAGGGTGGCGCCCGCCGCGATCCGCAGCGAGTGCAGGACGCGGGAGAGCGGTAGGCCGGCGAAGCGGCAGCCGATCGCCGAACCAACCACGACCTGGGCGATCGACACGAGCTCGACCGGCGGCCGCGCTGCGGTCAGGCCGCTCAAGTGGATCGCCGCGCTGCCCAGCAGGGCACCGACCAGGGTGCTGGCGGGGATGCGCAGGAGACGGGCGATCGTAAGCCCGGCGGCGCCGGATCCGGCGAGAAGCAGGAAGTCGGCGACGGTCAGGGAGACAAAGGGCACGGCGGAAGTCGCCCGCTGCGCGGCGTCGTAATCGCTGAACAGCCGGAACCAGATCGGCACGAGAAGGACGATCAGCATGACGCGCATGGCATGGATCAGCGCGATCTGGCGGTCGTCGCCGCCCATCGCGCTGCCGATCATGATCATTTCCTGCAATCCGCCGGGGGCGGCCGAGAAATAGGCGGTCGCGGGATCGAAGCCGACAATTCGGAGGTAGTAGAGAAAGGCGAGACCGCCCGCGACCACGCAGTAGACGGCCAAGGCCGCGAAGCTGAGCGCCCAATCGGAGATATGGCCCAGGAGATCGGGGGTGAAGGCGCTGCCGAGCATGACGCCGAGCACGGCGATCATGCCGACCCTCAGGCCCGGACCGACGGCAACGCGCAAGCCGGCCATGGCGGCGACGGTATTGGCCGCCATGGCGCCGATCATCCAAGCCAGCGGCGCATCGATCTGGTCGAAGAGCGCGCCACCGACCGTGCCGAGCCCCAGGGCCAGACCGAGGGCGCCGAGGCGGTCGCGCAGGGCCGCAAACCTCACGCGGCGCCCGCATTCATCCGACGAAACGTCCGAAGCGGACGGCGGTCAGCCCTTTGCGCAGGCGCTGCGAAGGCATGACCATGACGCAGTCGTCGTAAGGGGTGCGCACGGTCTCGTCGCCATCCGTACCGATCGCGGTGCCTGCCTCGGCCACGATCTCCATTCCGCGATACTCGCCGATGAAGGAAAAGCTTTCGCTGCGAATGGTCACGGCCTCGGTCACTTCGACGAAGCGCTGGGGCGGGGGGGCTTCGTCGGTCAGGTGATCGGCCGCGGCCGCCGGTTCGATGGCGTCCAGATGTAGCAGAAAGCGGAAACTGGCGGCGATCGCCATATCGACGCTTTCCGGGCGCCAATGCTGGCCGCATTCGATCAGCAGGGCGGCGCGGTCGTTGCCCTCTTCGCCGAAGGGGCCGTAGTCGCGCAGACGCCGGCCGGCAGCATGGCCCCGGTCGCTGACCACCCATTCGGGCACGCCCGTCCCGGCCGCGAGACGGCGGCCCTTCACGGGCATGCCGCAGAGATTCAGCGCGGGGCCGTCATGCTGCATGGAATGGATGTCGAGCATCGTGTCGACCGTGTCCACAATCGGCCGCAAGACCCGCGCGCGGCGCAGTTCGAGACTGTCGCGCGGGCCGTCCAGCACCTCGGGGGACCAGACGCGATTCATGTCCTCTTCGACATAGCGCGAGGCCGTCGGGTCCTCCGGATCGAAGCTGCGATAGGCGGCGACATTGGCGAAGGAGAGGGTGAGGCGGCCACGCTTCGGGCGGACCTTCTCGCGCAGCAGGAGGTCCACGGCGATCGCGCCGCAGAGTTCGTTGCCATGGGTCACGGCATTGACCATGACATGCGGCCCCGGGCGGTCCGCCTCGAAGCTCCAGGCGAACTCCGTGCCCGTGTTGCCGGCCTGCCAGCGGTCGATATCGACAGGCTCGATCCGCACGTCGTAGCGCGGACCCGATTTCGGGGTCAATTCCGGCACATCTGCTCCATCAATCGTTTCATCATTTGCTCGCATTGGGCCAACTGGTCGAGAGAGACGAACTCGTTGGGCTTATGGGCCTGGTCGATGCTTCCCGGGCCGCAAACCACGGTCGGAACCTCGGCCTGCTGGAAAAGGCCGGCTTCGGTGCCGAAGGCGACCTTGTAGGTGGAATTGGCGCCGGTGAGCCGTTTTGCCAGGGTGACGACCGGGTCGTCCTCGGCTGTGTCCAGCCCCGGATAGCCGGATATGAGCGTGAAATTGATATGGGCCTCAGGCCGGACGGCGTGCATCTCCGGCTCCAGCTCTTCGGTCGCGAAACGCCGGACCTCCTCGAAGCAGGTATCGGGATCGTCGGCCGGCACGACCCGGAACTCGAATTCGAAACTGCAATGGCGCGGCACGATGTTGATGGCGGTCCCGCCCCGGATCACGCCGGTCTGGATCGTCGTGTGCGAAATATCGTAGCCGTCGTCCAGCGGTCCTTCCTCGCGCTTGCGTCGTGCCATGCGCCGTAGGAAGGCGACGACCTCGGCTGCGTACTCGATGGCATTGACGGCGGTGGGGGCGAGCGAGGAATGGGCCTCGAAACCATAGACGTCGCAGCGGAACGCCTTCTTTCCCTTATGACCGCGGACCACCTTCATGCTCGTCGGCTCGCCGACGATACACATGGCTGGGCGGATCAGATCCTCGCCGAAGCGCGCGAGCATATGGGGCACGCCGCGGCAGCCGACCTCCTCGTCATGGGACATGGCCAGGTGAAGCGGCGTCTTGAGGCCGCGACGCTGGAACTCGGGCACCAGGGCCAGAGCGATGGCCAGAAAACTCTTCATGTCGCAGGTGCCGCGACCGTAGAGCCGACCGTCCTTTTCGGTCAGATCGAAAGGATCGCTATCCCAGTCCTGGCCGTCGACCGGCACAACGTCGGTATGGCCGGAAAGGCAGATGCCAGCCCGGTCCTGGGGGCCGAGGGTCGCGAAAAGATTGGCCTTCGTACCGGTTTCGTCCCGGATCAACGTCGACTCCACGCCGTGGCCGGCAAGATAGTCGCGCACCCATTCGACCAGCGGCATGTTGCTGTCTCGGCTGGTCGTGTCGAAACCGATCAGGCGGCGGATCATTTCGATACTGGTCTCGCTCGGGCGGGCCATCGGGTCCCTTAGGCTGTGCGGAACTGTTCGGCGAGGATGCGTTCCTCGTAATTATGTTCCGGATCGAACAGCAGATTGAGCGGAACCGACCTGTCCACACGCGTGGTCACCTTTGCGACGTCGCGGACTTCCGTGTAGTCGGCCACTGCACTGACCGAGCGATGGGACGATTCCAGGACCTCGATCGAGACTTCGCTGGAATCGGGCAGCAAGGCGCCGCGCCAGGTGCGCGGGCGGAAAGCGCTGATCGGTGTGAGGGCAAGAAGGTTGGCGCCGACCGGAATGATCGGGCCATGGGCGGAAAGGTTATAGGCCGTGCTGCCGGCGGGGGTCGCCACCAGGACACCGTCGCAGATCAGTTCCTCCAGGCGGACGATCCCGTCGACGGCGATGCGCAGCTTGGCGGCCAGACGCGTCTCGCGGAGAAGCGAGACTTCGTTGATCGCCAGGGCTTCCATCGTCGAGCCGTCGCGGCAGACGGCGTGCATCCGCAGGGGATAGACGGTCACCGGCTGGGCTTCGGCAAGGCGCCGTTCGAGTTCGTCCTCGCCGTAGTCGTTCATCAGAAAGCCGACCGAGCCACGATGCATTCCGAAGATCGGAACGCGGCGCTCCAGATAGCGGTGCAGGGTCTCCAGCATAAAACCGTCGCCGCCCAGGGCGACGACCACATCGGCTTCCTCCGGCGGCACAGTTTTGTAACGCGTTTCCAGCCGATCCCGCGCGTCACGCGCGTAGGCGGTATCCGCGGCGACGAAGGCCATACTTTTCCTGGTCACGGGTCGCCCACCTCGGCCTCGAACTGTTCAATGTGCCGGCCCCTCCGGCCGGGGCGCCGAGTATAGCGAAGCCGTTCCCTTGCGCCAGCGGCCCGGCCTTTTTCCGGCGGGGGGCGGTTGCGCTGATCCGCGCCTGCGGCCATCTTGGCGCGGTTCGAAGCCAACAAGGGGAAACGATCAATGGCGCGATTCGCCCAAGCGACCGTTCTGTTCGGCGCGGTTCTCGTCCTCGGGCTGCAGGCCCAGGCCGCCGACCGCCATGCCGGATACTATTATCCCGAGCCGCAGAGCACAGAGACCTACAAGGCGCGCGCCCAGGTGCAGGCCGATTCCACACGGGTGACTCGCATCGGCTTCGTCACCGAACTGTCGAACCAGATGATGCGCGGCAATCCCTATCCGCCACCGTTTCATATCTTCGCCAAAGGCGATGAGGGCGACAAGATGATCATCGTTTCCAGCGGCCCCGGCCTGTACGACACGCTCTATCGCATGCGCGGATTGCTGGCCGCTTTGACGGCGAATGCCCGCAGCACGCCATTCTTTCAGGAACACGGGGTCGAGGACTTCTTCACGTTCTTCGATCTGGCGCGTTTGCTGGGCTTCAAGCAGATCACGGTGTCGGGCGGCGACAAATTCGCCCATCAGATCACCCTCGAATAGCCGAGCGGAACAGCCGGAATAGAAGGTCTCGATGGGATCGGGCTTCGACCGGCTAGTTCGGGGCGGCCTTCAGCAATGCGATGATGTCGTCGTATTTCTCGCGCGTGGCGTGATCGAGGGCGGTCAGGCCGTTATTGTCCTCGGGATGGGTATCTGCGCCGGCCTTGAGCAGCGCTTCGACCACCCCGGTATGGCCGTTCCAGGCAGCGCGCATCAGGGCGGTCAAGCCCTGTTTGTCTTGAGTATCCAGATCGGCCCCGGCATCCGCCAGCAGGGCGGTCACCGACAGGTTGCCATTGCTTGCGGCCCAGATCAGCGCGCTCTTGCCGTCATGATCGATGATGTCGGGATCGGCCCCGACCTCCAGCAGCGTCTCCGTGATGTTTGGATCGCCTCGCCAGCCGGCATTGATCAGCGCCGTGCGGCCGTCGATGTCGCGGCCCTCGGCATCCTCGCCCCGGGCCAGCACGCTGCGTACCTCCGGCAGATCCCCCGCTGCGACGGCCTCCTGCAGCGGCGCGCTCTTGGGCGTGTTGTCGCCACCGGTGCTGGTTGTCTCTTCGACTTGGCCGAAGGCGGCGCGCCAGCTGTTGATGTTGCGCCGGGCTTCCAGCAGATCCTTGGAATCCAGGGTCGGTTCCATGATCCGGACCGCGCTCGCGGCATTGGGGTCGCCGGCATCGGCAGCCAGGGTCCACCACATCATCGCGTCGGCCAAGTTGCGCTGGCGGCCGTAGCCGCGCGCCGCGAGATAGCCGAGCAGAAGCTGGGACGGCGCATGGCCCTGCTCCGCTGCCTGCTGAAGCCATTCGGCACCGGCGGCCGGGTCGCGCGGCACACCCTGACCGAGCAGATAGCGCCGCGCCATACCGTATTGCGCATGGACATAGCCACGCTCCGCCGCGGCCGCGATCCGGTCGATCGCCTTCTTGCGCCGGGCGGTGGTGGGCTGTTCGAGCACTTCGTTCGGCTTATCGATGGCCTGGACCAGTTTGGCGTCGAGGCCGGGCATGGTCTCGACCAGCATGCGCAGCGGGATGTTGCGAACCTGGGTCGAGCTGCCCTGCGCGACCTGGTGCGCGGCGCTTGGCGGGGGCGGCTGTCCGCCTGGCTTGCTGGCTGCGACCGGAACCGTTGCGCCTTCCGCCCGCTGCGATGGCACCGGGGGCTCTTCCTGCTGCTCGGCGGGTTTTTGCGCCTCGGGCGCGGTTTCCGTAGTGCGCGCGCGGGCCTTTGAAGCGAAAGCGTCCCCGGCGGTGGACAGGGGCAGGGGAGGTGTCGCCTCGGACAGACCGAAGGCTGGATTGGTTGAGGGTGTAAGGTCCAGAACGGCGGCGATGCGGATCAGACGTGTCTCGGGCCGCGCGGTTGTCTTGGCCTCGGTTTCGGCGATCTCCATGGTGTCGGGCGCTTCGCGGCCCGTTGCGGCCAGGGGCTGACCGTCCCCTTCGGTAGGAGCCTCCTCGCGCTGCCGGTCGCTTGTTTCAGCAGCCGGGCGGGGCTGAAGTTGGGGCGCCGCTTCCCGGGCATCCGTCGCGGGCTCGACGGCGGCGACTTCGACGCTCGCCTCGGCGCGCTGCTCGGCGGTGGATTCTTTCGTACCGGCTTTGGCATCGGCGGTCGGGCGTTCCGATTGTCGCGCTGCCTCGACCGTTCGCTGTCCCGTCGAGACGGCGCTCTTCGCGACTGATTCCGCCTGGCCGTCTTCGGCCTCGGCCTCAGCCAGGCCGGTTTCGGCGCCATCGCGCGCGGTTTCGTCCGTTTCGGTCCGGTCCGGTGTCTTCCCGTCAGCAGGATCGGCATCGGCGCCCTCTGCCGTCGCGCCCGTCGAGGCGTCTTCCCTGCCCTTCGGACGGTCGGGAGCGAGCGCCTCGCTCTGGGCGGCCTGGGCTCGGGCGGTCTCCTCGCCCTTTGCGACCTGTCCCTGCGCGGGGCTGTTCTTCGCATCCGCCTGCTTCGACGGTGGGGCGCTCGTCGAGCTGGTGCCCTCGCGACCGGCGTCCGAATCCGCGCCGCTGGCGTCGTTCTGGCCGTCTTGCGTCTGTCCCGCGGCGGAGTCGCTCGATTTTTCGGCTTTGCCGTCCTTGGCGGTCGCGTTCGCCGTTTTCATGCCGGGTTTCGCCGATTTGGTCTTGCGCGCCTCGACCGTCTCCGTCTTTTGCGCCTCGGCCGTTTCCTGTCTTGCCAGGGAGGTGGTCTCACTCTTTTCCGTTTCCGCCGCCTTGCTCGGCGCATCGGGGCCGCTCTTGCGCCTGGCAACGGAGTTCGGTCTGGTCAACGACACACGGGAATGCGAGGCGAGGGGCCCGAAGGCGCGGCCGGACGATTGCGCCTGGCCCTTGCCGATCGTTTCGGTTTCGAAGGATACGACGCCTTTGCCCTTGGCGACCTCAGGGCGCTCCTTCTCAGAATACAGAACGACGTCGATCCGGACGTATTCGTCGGGACTGAACCAGTCGTTGTCCGTCATGAAGCTCAGGATCGGCCAGCCCAGGAAGACGACGCCAAGGACCGAGCTGTGGAGAGCCGCCGACACGGCCACTCCGAACGGCATGAACGCTTCGATCCAACCAATGCCGCGCATGGAAATAAGGGAACCCCGGAAACCCCAGTTTCTCGCCGGCGGGTCCTGTTCGACCCGTGAACCAGCAATCTAACCCTAGAGCATTTTCCGATCACTCTTGGTCATATCCGGCTGCGGCGAAGTAGTTTTGGCATTCTGTGG
>JAQCGR010000157.1 GCA_027619995.1 Pseudomonadota bacterium
CCCGGCGCCCAGGCCTGGTCGATGCCGTCCACATCGATCGAGATGAACATCATGTCGGCGCCGCGCGCGCGCTCCAGCGCGGTCTTCATGACGTCGCGGATGCCCCGCTCCCAGGCCTCGACATTGGAGATCACCTCGACCCCCTTCGTGTCGGCATAGGCGTGCAGGGTCGGGTTGTTGCAGAAATCCGAGATGCCGATCTGGGTCATGAATTCGCCCTTCACCTGATCGGGGAATTCCTCCAGCAGCAAGCGATAAGGCACGCCGCTCGACATCGCGCCGTAGTGGGATTCGCGGAAATCGTGATGGGCGTCGAAATGGATGATGGCCAGGGTCTTGCCCGGCGCGCCGCGGCAGATGCCCCGCATGATCGGATAGGAAACCGAGTTGTCGCCGCCCAGGGTCGCCATGGCGATACCCTTCTCCTGCAGGAACTGCGTGGTTGCGGAGATATTGTCGTAACTGGTCTTCATATCCGTGACGATGGTGTGCACATCGCCGATATCCGCGACCTTGAGATCGTCCATCACCATGCGGTCGCTGGTCGTGTAGGAGGTGTACCAGGGAAAGGACCCACGCACGGCGTCCGGCGCGTGGCGGCTGCCCGAGCGCACCGTGCCCGCGCCGTCGAAGGGCACGCCCAGCCAAGCCGCGTCCAGGTCCCAGGTTCCATCCCATTCGAGCCATTGGTTGGCCCGGTTCTCAATGGGGTCGCCCTTGAGCCAGTTGACCACGATCCCCGGCTTGACGAGCTTCGCCTCGGCCATTTTCCCCTCCATCTATCGCCCTATATGTCCTCGCTGCGATAGCCGATCGCCGGCCGATGCGCAATCCATCCCACCGGTTCAAGGGCGGACAATAAAGTCGGGCATCGTCCGATCATCGACCACCCGGGATCGCCGGACACGCATCGCAGAATTGCGTCATGCGTTAAGGCCCACCGTCCGGTTCTTCGCCAGGATCACCTTCTCGCGCTTGCGGCGCCGGCCTCGGTTGCGTTTTCACGAAGGCAGATCGGGGACTTGCCGAAAGCAGCCCTAACGAAAGGACATGAAATGCACAGCGTCATCTATATCGTCGGGCTCATCGTTGTTGTCTTGGCGGTTCTGTCATTCGTCGGTCTCGCCTGATCGGCTGGCCCTTGCCTAGGAGAGAATCATGGCAAACACGTTAAATCAGCCTACGGCCGGCCCGGTCGTCGCAGCCGGCCCTGTCCTCGCCGCGTCGAACCAGAGCTACACCGACTGGCCCTCAATCCTCGCGGGTGCCGTCTTCGCAATGGCACTTTCCTTCGTTCTTATTACCTTTGGTTCCGCCATTGGCCTGTCCTTCGCCAGTCCGATGGACGGCGAGGGTGCATCGCTGCGCTGGATCACGATTGCCGGCGGTATCTGGATGATCTGGGTTTCCGTATCGAGCTTCGCTGCGGGTGGCTATCTGGCCGGACGGTTGCGCCGTCGGGCGGATGACGCCAACGAGGACGAGGTCGAAGCCCGCGACGGCGCGCATGGCGTCATCATGTGGGCCGTGGGCGTCGTCTTCGGCAGCGTTCTGGCCGTGTCGGGAATCACCGGACTGGCCGGCAGCGTCGGTTCGGGCGCCATTGCGGCTCTCGAGGCCGCCGATGTGCAGATATCCGCCGATATCGACTATACGAGCAGCACTCTGCTGCGCGACGAAGCAGCTTCCGTCGTTGGCACAACCGTGGTGAACACCGCAGGGAGCAATGCCGACGCGCGCGCCGAAATCGGCACGATCCTGCGCCGCGGCATCGTGGCCGGCGAGGTTCCCGAAAGCGATCGGGCCTATCTGGCCAGTGTCGTCGCCCGGAACACCGATCTCTCTCCTGATGCGGCCCGAGCCCGCGTGGATACGGTGATCGCCGATAGTCTGGCCGCTCGGGAAGCCGCACTCAAAGCCGCCGAACAGGCTCGCATCGCCAGCATCATCGCTGCCTTCGTGCTGGCCGCCACCCTGCTGGTCAGTGCCGCTGCGGCCTATTTCGCCGCCACCGTCGGCGGCGGCCATCGGGACAGGAATCTCGGCTTCCGGATCTACGGCCGATAACCGGTTCACAAGACAAGAAAGGACTAATCCCATGCCTCTCATCCTCGCCTGGCTACTGGGTGCCCCCCTATCGGTCCTGCTGATCATCCTGATCCTGATGTGACGTTAAGCCGTCTCGACACCCCGCCGCGATGGCCAAGCGCTCCATGAGCACCGAATCCATCGCGGCGGCTTCGCTTGGGAAGTTCCCGGCTCCCAGAAGGAAAGCGACAGCGACCGGCAACGCCTCCCCTATTCCCACGATGCCCAGCCCGAACGAACCTTGCCGGCGGGACTCCGAGTTGCTTCCCTAGAGAAAGCAGGATCGGAGGGCTCGACCGGCGTCATAATCGACTCCGCTGAACTCAACGACTTCGTCCTAGGACTGCCCTAGTTCAGGAAACCACAGGCATACGACGGGCGGTTCGCGCCGCCGCGTCGCCGGGGAATGGAACAAGAAATGATCGTGCGGCATCGCGACGACCTGAAGGGCACGCCGGGCGAGTTACTGGGTGAGCACGATACCCATTGGCGCTATCTGCACGAAGCCGACGCCATGGGCTTCAGTCTGGTCGAAGGGCGTTTGGAGGCGGGCCGCGAAGCCGTGCTGCGCTACCCCGACCACGCCGAGGCGAATCTGATCCTCGAAGGCGAAGCCGAAGTGACGGATCTGGCGACGGGCGAGACCCACCGCCTGCGTCCCGGCAGCCTCTACGCCGTAAAAGGCCAGCGGCACCGCTTTCACTGCCTGACCGATATCCGGCTCGTCAGCGTATTCCGGCCCGCCCTGAAACCCGGGGAAATGCCCAACCGGCCGGATGACGGTTAGGCTGGGCCCCGGCGCGGTCAGCCCCGCGTGAGGAGTCGTCTGATCTCGGCTCCTGGCAAGGCGTCCGCGGCGAACTCGAAACTGCCTTTCTCCGCCACTTCCCGCGCCGCGCGCACGAAAGCTCCCATGGCGGCCCGGGCGAAGGCCCCGCCGACGCTGATCCGACGCACCCCGGCCTCCTGCAGTTCCTCGACCGTGAAGACCGGCCCGGTCAGGCCCATCACGACATTGACCGGCTTGTCGACCGCCTCGCAGACCGTCCGGATCGCCTCCAGGCTTGGCAGCGCGGGGGCATAGAGCACATCCGCGCCGGCCGCCGAGAAGGCCCGCAGCCGTTCGATCGTGTCGTCCAGATCGGGCCGCCCGTTGATGAAATTATCGGCCCGCGCCGTGACGATGATCGGCTGATCCTTTACCGCCTCGCAGACCGCCGTCACCCGTTCCACGGCTTCGGAAAAGTCGTAAATGGGCGTCGCGCGCGCGCCGTTGGCATCCTCGATCGAACCGCCGACCAGGCCGGTCGCCGCGGCAAGGCGCATCGTCTCGGCGCAATCTTCCGGCGTGTCGCCAAAGCAGTCCTCTAGATCGGCCGAGACCGGGAGATGCGTGGCTTCGACGATGCCGCGGGCATTCTCGATCACCTCTTCGCGGCTCACCTCGCGGGCGGAGCTTCGCCGTCCCAACCCGATCGCAAGGCCCGAACTGGTTGTGGCCAGGGCGGAAAGACCCAGATTGGTCAGCGTCCGCGCGGTTCCGACATCCCAGGGATTGGGAATGACGAAGGTTCCCGGCCCCTCATGCAAGGCACGGAAGGCTTCGTATTTTTCGATCTGTGTCTGAGGCATCGCGGCGGTCCGATCCTGATTCAAGTTGCGGGCGATACGATAGGACCCCTGCCTCTCTCTCCGCCTATCCGTCTCCGGCTCGAATCAGCATTGCATGCTGCATGCAGCATGCATTACGGTGCGCGCTCACACGAAACACGCCGCCTGCCGGCATGGGGGAGACCAGACGCATGGATTTCAGCCTGACCAAGGAGCAGCAGGACCTGCTCGACACCGCCCGCAAGCTGGGGCCTCTGCTGGCCGGGAACGCGGCACGCTACGACGAAGAGAGCGCCTTTCCGGCCGAGAATTTCGACGCCCTCAAAGAGGCTGGACTGACCGCGATGACCGTGCCCAAGGACTACGGCGGCCACGGCCTCTGGCAAGACGGCAACTATCTCGGCCTCTATCTGGTGTTCGAGGAACTGGCGAAATACTGCAGCTCGACCTCGCAGCTCCTTCAGGTCCATTGCCACGGCACCGGCTATCTGGCCTGGAGCGGGAACGAGAGCCAGAAGGCGCGCTACTTCAAAGAAGTCGTCGAGAACGGCAAGCTCTTCGCTTCCTTCGGCAGCGAGGCCTCGGTGCGCCAGACCGGACCCGAGCCCTTCGACTCGATGGTCAAGCCGACCGGCGACGCGGCCAAGCCCTGGCGCCTGTCGGGCTACAAGGGCTTCGCCTCCCTCGCCCCCGGCGCGGATTATTTCGCCGTCTGGTCGCTGATCGAGGGCACCAGCCGCATGGCCGAGGGCATGGTCTATGCCATCGTTCCGGCCGACGATCCCGGCGTGCGCCTGGAAGACGACTGGCATGTCATGGGCATGCGCCCGACGGTCAGCTGGGGCGTCCATTTCGACGATATCCGCCTGGCCGATGACGAGATCGTCGGAAGGCCCGGGGAATGGGTGCAGGACGATCCCCGCACCTTCTCCCTCGCCTTCGCCTCGAACCATCTGGGCACCGCCCAGGGGGTCCACGACTATGTCGTCGATTTCGTGCGCGAGCGGCCCTATCTGCGCGACAACCCGATCATCCAGGTCAAGCTGGGCGAGTTCGACACCATGCTGGTCAGCACGCGCATGCTGATCTGGCGCGGCGCCTGGTTGTGGGAGCAGGGCCAATGGGACGCGGCGGAACACGCCTCGATCCTCGCCCTGCATTCGGCCAAGCAGACCGGCCTGGCCGTGACGAACCAGGCCTTCGACATCTGCGGCGCGCGCGTGGCCTATCACAGCCATCCGATCGGCCGGGCCTTCCGCGACACGCGCACCTTCACCCTGCATTTCCGCGAGGACCGCTACATGCAGTTCGCGGCCCAGCATGCCCTCGGCATGCCGTTCCATTCCAAGCAGAAATATGGCCCGCGCATCAGCGCCGAGGAGCGCGACAAGGCGATGGAAGCGGTCCCGGAAGGCATGCGGCGGCGCTACAAGGCGGCGGCGGAGTAGAGCGACACACGATGAGCGTCATCGCCAAACCGGAAAGTATCGCGCGCCAGGTCTATCGCCTGCTGCGCGGCCGGATCATGGCGGGCGAAATTCCCGGCGGCGCGGTGCTGACCGGGGTCGAGCTGGCGCGCGAATTGGAGGTCAGCCGCACCCCCGTGCGCGAGGCCTTGCTGCTGCTGGAGGCCGACGGGTTGGTCGCCCCCTCCGGTCCCGGGGGCGCGGTGGTGACGGATCTGCGCAGCGCCCTGGCCGAGGTCATGGAGATGCGCGAGGCATTGGAAGGCTATGCCGCGCGCAAGGCAGCCGAACGGGTGGACGCGGCGACCATCCGCAAACTCGATGCCCTGTGCGACGAGGCTGAGCGGCTCGATCATGGCGATGTCGAGGGCCGCGCGCGGCTCAACCGCGCCTTCCACGAAATGCTTGTGGGCGCGGCCGGCAATGTCCGGCTCGCCCGGGCGGTTCACGACCAGGCGGAATATTTCGCCTTCGCCGCCCGGCTCTACGACACGGTGACCGCCGCCGAATCCCTGCGCGACCACCGGCGCATGGTGGGCGCGCTGAAGGCGCGTGACGGCGCCTTGTTGGAAGCTATCATCCACGATCATCTGGCTCGCGCCCTGCGCGCGGTCCGCAAACAGGACGAACGCAAACTCAAGACCTAAGAGGGGGAGACCAGACATGACCTTTTCTATCGCGGCCCGCGATCCCGAGACCGGCGCCTTCGGCGTTTCGATCACCACGGCCAGCATCTGCGTCGGCGCGCGCTGCCCCTTCGTCCAGTCGGGCGTGGGCGCTGTGCTGAGCCAGAACCGGACCGATCCCCGCCTCGGCCCGCGCGGCCTCGACCTGCTGGCCGAAGGAAAGACCGCGCCCGAGGCGCTCGAACGGCTGGCCGCCGAGGGCCATGTCATCGGCTGGCGCCAGTTGGCCGCCGTCGATCGCTTCGGCCACACGGCCTATTACAACGGCGGCTCAATCGTCTCGCTGCATGGTGGCGCCGAGGGTCCGCAATGCGTTGCCATCGGCAATCTTCTGGTCAATGCCGATCTGCCCGAGAAGATGGTCGAGGGCTATATGAACGAGCCCGACGCGCCCTTCGCCCTGCGCCTGATCCATGCGCTGGAAGCCGGGCTGGAGGCGGGCGGCGAAACCAACCCCGTGCGCTCCGCCGCCGTGCTGGTCGCCGAGAACTTCTCCTTCCCCGAGATCAACCTGCGCGTCGATTGGCACGACGATCCCGTCGCCGAACTCAAGCGCGTCTGGGATGCTTACGAACCCCAGGTCGATAATTTCATGCTGCGGGTGCTGGACCCGGACGCGGCGATCTAGCGCGAACGTCTCTTCCAGCAGTTACCATCATGCCCCGGCGAAGTCCGGGGCATCCAGGCTCCGGCGCGGCTGGATTGCCCGGGCTGCGCCGGGCAATGACGGTGGTGCGATGTTAGGGCCGGCGGCCCGTCACTCTTCGGGCGGGCCCTTCAGCTCGACCGTGTTGCCGTCGGGATCGGCGATATAGATTGACGGCCCTTGCCCGTCCGCGCCGTAGCGCCGGCCGGCCTCGCCCGGCTCGATGCCGTGGGCGCGGAGATGGGCGAACAGCGCCGCCTCGTCCCAGGGCTCTATCCGCAGGCAGAGGTGGTCCATGTTGCGGCCTTCGTCACCGGGCGCCGCGCCGCCACGCCGGCCCAACTCGCCCGACACCGGCAGGATGTCGATAAGCGAGGCACCGGCGCGGAGCTGGATCAGGCCGAGGCCGTCGAGTCGCCGCTCCTCCACACATCCCAAGGCATCGCAATAGAAGGCCAAGGATGCCGCTTCGTCGCGGACGCGCAGGACCAAGTGATCGATTCCACATATTGCGAATGCCATGGCGCGATTTCCTCGCTCTCGATAAATCCGGGAAATGTCCTGGGTTAAAGCAGTCCCGCTGAGACGGCGGCATATTTACATCATCGAAAGGCGATAGAGCGAGACTTCCGATGACCCGCAGCCCGATCTCCGGCCTGAAGCCCAGACCGAACCGCATCACAGCCGAGAGGCTCATGGAAATTGTCCGAGATCGAGACGAGGCTCGAAGGAGCGTGAAGACGGAATGACCGCACCGACCACCTGACCCGATTCGGTGTGGAGCGATAACGAGAGCACTCCCCACCGAACTCGGGCGGCCCGAGGGTTCGTACCACTCCCTCCCCCAAGCCCCAGGTACGACCGTCCTCGCACCCGCCCGGAATGCTGACCCCCGCCCTTTCCGTCCCCCCGGAGGGCGGGGGTCTTCTATTTCAGACAGAATTGCCCGAGGCTATCGGTGAGCGCGCCTGACTCAATCCGCATCGGCACGACTCGGATGCGCGCCTCAGTCGATCCGGCGCAGCATGACAATCAGCCCAACCGTGCCGGCAGCCATCCAGGTCGGGCCGAACAGCCAGAGCGTCAGTAGTGCCGACGCGTAATAGCAGCGTATACCGAACCAGTAACAGACCGCGCCCATGTCCATCTCTCTGGTCAGGGCGGCGGCATTTTCCGCCGCGCCCTCGGCCGGCGCGGGGGAATTGATCATGAAGCCAAGATGAACGAAGGCGCGCATTGACAGCGCGAAAGCGAAAAACGCCACCAGAAAGGTCGCGACGAGCAGCAAGGCCTTCAATCCCGCATTTCCCATGTAACCGAACCATTTGATGCGGCTTTCGTCTATTTCTTACATATAATTCA
>JAQCGR010000158.1 GCA_027619995.1 Pseudomonadota bacterium
CAGCCGGATATCCTTGTAATCGATCTCGGGCGCGTGCGGCCCAGAGAAGGGGCAGCTCTTCCGGCGCCGGAAGAAAGGTCGGCGCGCGCCGCCGGCGCCACCACCACCAGGACCGCCGGGACCGCCACCACCGGGCGCACGGTGAGGAGGAGGGGTCATGCGGAGTCTCCGTTCTTAGCAGTTTCTTGGCGCGGGGCCCGTTCGGTGTTTTCCTGACGGGGAGCGCGATCGTCTCCGCGATCACGGTCCCGGCCACCGCCGGGCCTGTCACGGTCACCTGGCCGATCCCGGCGTCCACCACCACCGCGCCGGTCGTCCCGGCCGCGCATGATCGCCGAGGGGCCTTCCTCGAAGCCTTCGACCTTGAGGGTCATGTAGCGCATGACATCCTCGTCGATACGCATGTTCCGCTCCATCTCGGCGATCGCCGTGGCGGGCGCCTCAATGTTCAGCATCACGTAGTGACCCTTCCGATTCTTGCGAATCCGAAAGGCCAGATTGCGCAGGCCCCAATATTCGTTGGCGGCGATCTGACCGCCACCTTCGCTGATGATTCCCGTGTATCGTTCCACGAGGCCATCGACCTGGGTCTGCGAAATATCCTGTCGCGCGATAAACACGCTTTCGTAAAACGGCATACGCCTTCTCCGAACACCCAAATTCGCGCCGACCGCGGTACATTCGCCCGGCAATTCCAAACAACCCGATGCGACGGACAAACGCCGCCCGCTCCGCGCGAGCGCCGGGTTATACACCAATCTCTCGCTGACGCAAGCGTACCAACCGTCCGACGCCATAGCCGCGGATGCTTGACACGATTGGGGCGGACGCTATCACTGGGCGTCATTCCAGACAAGCTTTGCCCAGCCACCCAGGATTTGGACCCGATTATGGACCCGATTATGAACGGGGAGACCGCGTGAGTCGCGCAATCTTATTCCCAGGCCAAGGATCGCAGGCCGTCGGCATGGGAAAGGACCTCGCCGAGGCTTTTCCGGCTGCCCGAGAGGTTTTTCAGGAAGTCGACGACGCCCTCGATCAGCGCTTGAGCAAGCTGATGTTCCTGGGGCCGGAAAGCGATCTGACCCTGACGGAGAATGCCCAGCCTGCGCTGATGGCGGTCAGCCTGGCGGTGTTGCGGGTGGTCGAGGTGGAGGGCGGCAAGCCCCTGCGCGATATCGCCGGCCTCGTCGCCGGTCATTCCCTGGGCGAATATTCCGCCCTGGCTGCGGCGGGGGCTATTCCTCTTGCGGTTGCCGCCCGCCTGCTCAGGACGCGGGGCCGCGCGATGCAGGAGGCCGTGCCGGTTGGCGCGGGCGCGATGGCAGCGATCCTGGGGCTGGACCTGGAGGCGGTGCAGGCGATCGCCGCGGAGGCGGCCGAGGGTGAGATCTGCGATATCGCCAACGACAACGGCGGCGGCCAACTGGTCGTCAGCGGGGATGTCGCGGCAATCGAACGCGCTGCCGCTCTGGCGCGCGAACGGGGCGCCAAGCGCGCCATCATGTTGCCGGTCAGCGCGCCGTTCCATTGCACCCTGATGGCGCCGGCGGCGACGGTCATGGCCGAAGCCCTCGATGCGACCGAGATCGTCGAACCCGCAGTCCCCGTGGTCGCGAATGTGACCGCCGAGGCGGTGTCGGACCCCGATGCCATTCGCGCCTTGCTCGTGCGGCAGGTGACGGCAATGGTGCGCTGGCGCGAGAGCGTCGGCTATCTGGCCGCCGAAGGCATCGAAAGGGTCGCCGAATTCGGCGCGGGCAAGGTTCTGGCGGGGCTGGTCCGCCGGATCGAGCCGGACATCGCAACCCGCTCGGTCGGCGGGCCCGGCGATATCGAAGAATTCTTAAAAGAAGTTTAGCAGCAGGGAGTAGAGGCGCGTGTTCGACCTAACAGGCAAAACGGCCCTGGTGACCGGGGCTTCGGGCGGCATCGGCGGGGCTATCGCCCGGTCCCTGCACGCCGCCGGCGCGCAGGTCGCGCTTTCCGGCACACGGGTCGAGGCCCTCGAAGCGCTGCGCGGCGAACTCGGTGAACGTGCCCATTGCGTGCCGGCGGATCTTTCCGGTGCCGATGCGGCAAAGTCCCTGGTTGCGCAGGCGGAGGAGGCCTGCGGACAGGTCGATATCCTGGTCAACAATGCCGGTCTGACCCGCGACCAGCTCGCCATGCGGATGACCGACGACGATTGGCAGACCGTGATCGACGTGAATCTGACCGCGGGGTTCCGTCTCGCGCGGGCGGTCCTGCGCGGCATGATGAAGCGGCGCTGGGGCCGTATCGTCGCGATCACCTCGGTGGTCGGCGCGACGGGCAATCCGGGGCAGGCGAATTACGCTGCATCCAAGGCCGGGATGGTCGGCATGACCAAGGCCCTGGCCGCCGAGGTCGCCTCGCGCGGAATCACCGTCAATTGCCTGGCACCGGGCTTCATCGCGACGCCGATGACCGATGCCCTCAACGACGACCAGCGCGCGGCTATCTTGTCGCGCGTCCCGGTCGGCCGGCTGGGCGATCCGGGCGATATTGCCGCCGGGGTCCTCTATCTCGCCAGCGAGGAAGCGTCCTATGTGACGGGACACACGCTCCATATCAATGGCGGCATGGCCATGATTTAAGCTTGGTCGCGGAGCGTTTGGCTGCTGGCCCTGTCCGGGAAAGTATGTTACCAGACCAACTGACCTGCCGGGCTTGAGCCGCTCTTCGATAGGCTGGCACCGGGGGCAACAAGTTTATCGAATCGACCATCCTGGGGACATCTCAACATGAGCACTGACGTCGCTAATCGCGTGAAGAAGATCGTTGTCGAACATCTCGGCGTGGACGAAGAAAAGGTCACTGAGAACGCGAAGTTCATCGACGATCTGGGCGCTGACAGCCTTGATACGGTCGAACTCGTGATGGCGTTCGAGGAAGAATTCGGCTGTGAGATTCCCGACGAGGCGGCTGAGAACATCGTCACCGTCAAGGATGCGGTCGACTATATCTCCAAAGCCGTCTGACCGGAAATCCGGACCACCGAACGCGACCATGGAATCGAGTGTTTCGGAGCGGCGTATTTCCCGGCGTAACGAAGTCCTGAAATGAGACGCGTCGTCGTGACAGGGCTTGGCCTGGTCACGCCTTTGGGCGTGGGCGTGCCGTTTGTATGGGAGCGTTTGATCGCGGGCCAATCCGGTATTCGCGCGATCGAAGGCTTCGACGTCTTGGATATCGCTTCCAAGGTTGCGGGCCAGGTCCCGTCGGGGCCTGTGGTCGAAGGTGGTTTCGACCCGGAGGAATGGGTCGACACCCGCGAGCGTCGGCGCATGGACCGATTCATCCAGTATGCGATGGCGGCCGGTACTCAGGCCATCGAGGATGCCGGTTGGAAGCCCACGGACGAGGAATCCCTCGACAGGACCGGGGTGATGGTCGGCTCGGGGATCGGCGGGCTGCAGGAAATCTACAATGGCTCGGTTATCCTGCATGAGCGCGGCGCGCGAAAGCTTTCGCCGTTCTTCATACCCGCCTCGCTGATTAATCTCGCTTCCGGCCATCTCTCGATCAAATACGGCTTTCGCGGCCCGAACCATGCGGTGGTGACGGCCTGTTCGACCGGCGCCCATGCGCTGGGCGATGCTGCGCGCTTTATCCAATGCGACGATGCGGATGTGATGGTGGCGGGCGGGGCCGAGGCGGCGGTCTGCCGTATCGGCATGGCCGGCTTTGCCGCCGCGCGTGCACTTTCGACGCAATACAACGATACGCCCGAGCGGGCGTCGCGGCCCTGGGACAGGGGGCGCGATGGCTTCGTCATGGGCGAAGGGGCCGGCGTTGTCGTGCTCGAGGAGTACGAACACGCGAAGAAGCGCGGCGCGACGATCTATGCCGAAATCGTCGGCTATGGTCTGTCGGGTGACGCCTATCATATCACGGCGCCGTCCGAGGATGGCGGCGGCGCATTCCGGGCCATGCGCAACGCGCTGAAGCGCGCGGGGGTCGGGCCCGAGTCGATCGACTACGTCAACGCTCACGGCACCTCGACGCCCCTGGGCGACGAAATTGAGTTTGGCGCGGTCAAACGCCTTTTCGGCGACAAGGCGGGCGCGATGTTGATGTCCTCGACCAAGTCCGCGATCGGTCATCTGCTGGGCGCGGCGGGCAGCGTCGAGGCGATCTTCTCGATCCTGGCGATGCGCGACAACGTGGCACCCCCGACCCTCAATCTCGACGACCTCGACGAAACTTGCAGAGGCATCGATCTCGTGCCGCACCAGGCGCGCGAGCGGCCCATTTCCTGCGTGCTGACCAATTCCTTCGGTTTCGGCGGGACGAACGTTTCACTGGTCTTCACCTCCGCGGATTAGGCCGGTATGGGGCGCCTTGTCGTCCGGCTCCTCGTATTCATCGTCCTCTTGGCGGTTATCGCGGGCGCCGCGCTTTTCTGGGTTTACGCAAATTACACCCGTCCCGGCCCTTTGGCGGTGCCGACCACCCTGGTGGTCGAGGCAGGCGCGGGCCTCGATGCGATCGGGGCGCAGCTCGAGGCCGCCGGTATCATCGACGACAAGATGGTTTTTGTGCTCGGCGCCCGAGCCGAGCAGGCGCATACCACTCTCAAGGCCGGTGAATACGAATTCGTTCCACGCGTAAGCCCGCGCGAGGTCGTCGCCTTGCTGGCGAGCGGCCGGACCGTGGCACGGCGCCTGACCGTGCCGGAGGGGCTGACGGCCCATCAGGTTCTGGCCCAGATCGACCGGACCGAGGGTTTGGCAGGCGAGGTGCCGGAATCGGTCGCCGAGGGCACGCTGCTGCCCGAGACCTATCATTTTTCCTATGGCGACCGGCGCGAAGATCTGGTCCAGCGCATGGAACTCGGCCTCCGCCAGACTCTCGCTGAACTCTGGCCCGGCCGGGTCTCCGGCCTGCCGCTGGAAACGCCCCGGGATGCGGTAATTCTGGCGTCTATCGTCGAACGAGAGACGGCGCGGCCGGACGAGCGGCCCCGTGTCGCAGCGGTCTTTCTCAACCGCCTGCGCAAGGGCATGAAACTCGATGCCGATCCGACCGTGGCCTATGCGGTGTCCGGCGGCACCGGGGTTCTGGACCGGCCGTTGACCCGCGCCGACTTGGCCGTGGACAGCCCCTACAACACATACCGCTATGCCGGATTGCCGCCGACTGCGATCGCCAATCCTGGGCGCGCGTCGATTGCGGCCGTGCTCGATCCGGCCCAGACCGACGATCTCTTTTTCGTCACCGATGGCAGCGGCGGCCATGTTTTCGCGCGGACGTTGGAGGAACACAACAGCAATGTCCGCGACTGGCGTCGTATCCAGCGCGAACGGGCCGTCCAGGAATAGTCGCTCAACCCTTCTTGGGCAGCCTTACGAGGCAGCGATCCGCGAAAGCGGGGGGCAGCGCGGCGATCAGGCGGGCAGCGGCGTAGTTCGGCCAGGGGAAGGCGACACGTGCCCGGTCGCGTGTCAGGCCGCTGCGGATGATCCGGGCGGCGCGGTCGGCCAACATCAGAAAGGGCATGGGGAAGTCGTTGACCGCGGTCATCGGGCTCTCGACGAAGCCCGGACAGATGACGCTGACCAAGATGCCGTCGGCTTGCAGACTGCCACGCAGGGCCTCGCCCCAAACCCGCACCGCCGCCTTGCTCGCGCAATAGGCCGGCGCGCCGGGGAAGCCCCGGAACGCCGCCAAGGAACTCATCAATGCGATCTGCCCGCGCCGGCCGTCCAGGGCCGGCTGTCCGCGCATCCTCCGGATCGCGGGCAGCGCGGTGTTCAGGGTGCCGTCGACATTCACAGCGAAGATGCGGCGTACCTGCTCGGCGTCTTCGCCGCCGCCGCCCGTGCCCGCCGAGACGCCGGCATTCGCGATCACGAGGTCGAGGGACCCGTCGGAAAACACGCTGTCGATCCAATCGGCGAGCGGGGCCGCGCTGGTCACGTCCAGGGGAAGGCTGCACACCGTCGCGCCCGCGGAAACGCATTCCGCGGCAACGGCATCGAGCCGCGCGACGTTCCTGCCTTGCAGCGCGAGCCGCCGCCCCGGCGCGGCATAGCAGCGGGCGAGGGCGGCGCCGATGCCGCTCGAAGCCCCGGTGATCAGGATCGTGCCGGGTGGAGTGCGGGCTGCTGTCATGCGCGGTGGCGGGCCGCTTGTTGGGATAGGGAACGCCGGATATAGTCGCCGCCGAAAGCTTTCAACACAAGATACGGTAGATTCAGGGACGCAGAACAGCATGTCGATTTCGAGCATGACGGGCTTTGCGCGCGTCGCGGACGAGCATGAAGGCACCGCCTGGGTCTGGGAGGTCAAGAGCGTCAATGGACGCGGGCTGGACCTGCGCTGTCGCCTGCCGGCCGGCGCCGACCGGCTGGACGGCCCGGCGCGGGAACGTCTGTCGCGGGGTCTCTCGCGCGGCAATGTGCAGGCCCAGCTTTCGACCCGGACGGGCCGCGAGGGCGCCAGTCTGACCGTCGACCGCGCCTTCCTCGACGAATTGATCGCGCTTCATGAAAGCTATGCCGGGCGTGTCGATTCCGCCCCGCCGCGCCTCGACCGGCTCCTGTCCGTGCGCGGTGTCGTCGAGTTCGGCGAAGAGGCAGCGCTGGACGAGGGCACCCTGGCCGCCTGGGATGCCGCCGTGCTGGCGGGGCTCGACACGGCGGTTGCGGCCCTCATCCGTTCGCGCGAGGAGGAGGGCACTCGTCTGGCCCAGGTCCTGGCCGACCTTCTGGCGGAAATCGAAACCCTGGTCGCGCGCGCCCAGGCTACGGCGGAAGCGCAACCCTCGGCCCTGTCCGCCCGCATGCATGAACGGTTGCGGGAATTGGAAACCGGCGAGACCGTTCTGCCGGAAGAACGCCTCGCCCAGGAGATTGCCCTGCTGGTCGCCAAAGCGGATGTGCGCGAGGAACTCGACCGCCTGCGCGCCCACGTGGCGGCGGCGCGAGATCTGCTTGGCGAAGGGGGCGCGGTCGGCCGGCGCTTCGATTTCCTGTGCCAGGAGTTCAACCGCGAGGCCAATACCATTTGCTCCAAGGCTGCGACCATGGAACTGACCAATATCGGGCTCGAGCTCAAGACGGCGATCGACCGGATGCGCGAGCAGATTCAGAACGTCGAGTAGGGGAGCGCGACGCGATGAGCTTCGCCGAGATACGCCGCAGGGGGTTGATGCTGGTTCTGTCCTCGCCCTCCGGCGCAGGCAAGACCACGATTTCGCGCAAGCTGCTCGATCGGGACGGCAATCTGACGATGTCGATTTCCTGCACGACCCGGCCCAAGCGGCCGGGCGAGGTCGCCGGGGTCGACTACCATTTCGTTGCGCGCGAGGACTTCAACCTCATGGTCAATCGCGGCGAAATGCTCGAATACGCCAAGGTCTTTGACCACTACTACGGCACCCCGCGCGAGCCGGCGGTCGAGGCGTTGGACGCCGGCCAGGACGTGTTGTTCGACATCGACTGGCAGGGGACCCAGCAGCTCGAGGAAACCGCGCGGGCCGATCTCGTCACCGTCTTCGTCCTGCCGCCCTCGACGGTGGAACTGGAACGCCGCCTCAAGACCAGGGCCCAGGATTCCGACGAGGTGATCGCCCGGCGCATGGCCGAGGCGGCGGATGAGATGACTCATTATCAGGAATACGACTATATCGTCGTGAACCGCGCGGTTGATGAGAGCGTGGCGTCCGTCCAGGCCATCCTGGCCGCGGAGCGCCTGCGCCGCGACCGCCAGGTGGGCCTCTCCGAATTCGTCAAAGGCCTGCGGCAGGGGCGCTAGAGCATCATCCGATCTGCGTGAATCGAAATAGGGGATTCCGTTGGATCGGGATTTCTGATTC
>JAQCGR010000159.1 GCA_027619995.1 Pseudomonadota bacterium
GAAACTCGCGATCGTCGCGGCGGGCGGCGGTCTTCTCGTTACAGGGGTCTATGCCGGCGCTTTCGCCGCTGCCTTCTATCTTCTGATCTATGCGGGACCGGCCGTGCTTCTGACCTTCATGGCCCTGCGTCATCATCAGGACGAAGACGGCACGGTTGCTTGGTACCAAGCGGATCGACTGCTCGGCTGGCTTGTCGTGATGGCCGCCATCGCCGTCACCGCGATCTGGCTTGATGCGAGCAGCACGGAAGGCGGCCTTCGCGGAGTCATCGAGGGAATGCTTGGCGAGGTCATCCGGCAGATGCCCCTCGATAGCCCCTTGCGCGAAAGCATGACCGTTTGGTTCGACGTTGTCGCGCCGCGCATCCCGGCGATCATGGCGACGGCCTGGATCGTCATGACCTCGGCGAACGGCGTTCTTGGCCAATGGGCGGCCCGCCGCCTGGGCCGGACCTTACGGCCCGCGCCGAACTACGCGGAGATCGAGGCCCCGGGCTGGGCCTTCTACGCCCTCGCCGCCACCGCCGCGGGCGCGGTGCTGATCGGCGGCGGACCCGGCTTTCTGGCCGCCAATCTGGCGCCGATTTTCGCCGCACCGTTCTTCTTCGTAGGCTTGACCGTTGTCCATGCCTACGCCCGACGCAGCCAGGCCAGAGGAATAATTCTGGCCACCTTTTATATGCTATTGATAATGCTCGGCTTTGTTGCGATGGTTGTGGTTGCCGTGCTCGGTATCGCGGAAAGTTTCGCGAACTGGCGGCAGCGGCTCCATCGACCGAGCACGACCTAGGAGGAAAGAAGGCAATGCAAGTCATCCTGCTGGAGCGCGTCGAAAGGCTCGGCGACATGGGCGACGAGGTCACGGTAAAGCCCGGCTTCGCGCGCAACTACCTGCTCCCCAAGCACAAGGCCCTGAGGGCCAATCCTGAGAATCGTACGCTGTTCGAAGCGCGGCGCTCGGACCTGGAAGAATTGAATCGCAAGCGGCGCGACGAAGCCCTGGGCATTGCCGGCGGCATGCACGGCGCTGCCGTTGTTCTGGTGCGCCAAGCCGGCGAGACCGGTCAGCTATACGGCTCGGTCAGTTCCCGCGACATCGCCCATGCCCTTGGCGAGATCGGTTTCAGCGTCGTGCACAATCAGATCCAGCTCGACAAGCCGATCAAGGAGCTGGGCATCTATCCGGTGCATATCCAACTGCACCCGGAGGTCACCGAGACGATCTCCGTCAACGTCGCGCGCAGCGAAGACGAAGCCAAGCTTCAGGCCGATCGTATGGCCCGTGGCGAGGAAGTCGTGCGCCGTCCGGGCGATGACGACTTCGACGACGACGACGGTTATCAGGACGAGAGAGAAGAAACGCTTGAAGCCGACGACGAAGCGGCGGACGGCGAGGGGAGCGAGGCTTCGGAGACTGCAGAGACGTCCGAATCGGGCGAGGCCGAAGAGGAAGACAAGACGGCCTGACCAATGGCCGGCTTCGGCCGGTCTGCGCCCGATCCGGCATGGGGGAGTTGATCCTATGCTGTTCGCGCGGCTACTCGAACGTGTCATTCGCGAAGGCACGCTTGTCGTTACGGACGCCGCCGGTCGCATCCATAGGATCGCCGGCGGCGAAGGGCCCGAAGTCGCGATTCGCCTCCACGACAAGGCCCTGCATACCAAGCTTGCCATCCGCCCCGAACTCTATCTGGGCGAGGCTTATATGGATGGCACCCTCACCGTAGAGGGAGGCACGATTCATGACCTCCTCGACCTGTGCGGGCGCAATATCCGGCATTTCGAAAACCACCCGGTAAACCGTGTCTTCTCTTGCCTCGGGCGTGCCCTGCGCGATCTGCAGCAGCACAACCCGATTGGCCATGCCCAACGCAATGTGGCCCATCACTACGACCTGTCCGACGCCCTCTACAGTCAGTTCCTGGACAACGACCGGCAATATTCCTGCGCCTATTTCGACTCCGGCAACGACAGTCTCGAAGTCGCCCAAGAGAAGAAGAAGCGCCATCTCGCCGCCAAACTACTCCTGGAACCCGGCCAGACCGTGCTGGATATCGGCTGCGGCTGGGGCGGACTCGCCCTCTATCTCGCCCAGGCGGCCGACGTTCACGTGGTCGGTGTCACTCTGTCCAAGGAGCAGCACAAGGTCGCCTGCGAGAGAGCAAAGGCGGCCGGGCTCGACGACCGCGTGGAGTTCCGACTGCAGGATTATCGCGAGGTTCCCGAACGGTTCGATCGCATCGTCTCGGTCGGAATGTTCGAGCATGTCGGCGCCAAGCACTACAGCGAGTATTTCGAGAAGACCAAAAACCTGCTCGTGGAAGACGGCGTCTTCGTTCTCCACTCGATCGGCCGCATGGAGCGGCCGGGCGCGACCAATCCCTGGCTGCGGAAGTATATATTCCCGGGCGGCTACACCCCTGCCCTGTCCGAAGCCCTGACCGCGATCGAGCAGGTGGGACTCTGGGTCACCGATATCGAGATTCTCCGCCTGCACTACGCCAAGACCATCATCGAGTGGATGCGCCGCTTCGACGACAATCGCGACAAGATCAATATGCTCTACGACGAGCGATTCTGCAGGATGTGGGAATTCTATCTGGCGGGCTGCGAAATCTCGTTTCGCTACCTGCACCAGATGGTTTTCCAGGCGCAGATCAGCAAAGCCCTCGATTCCGTGCCGATCACCCGCGACTACATCCAGGATTGGGAGCGCGCCCATCTGGGCACCGGCACCGCGGCGGAGTGAAGCAAGGCGAGTTATCCCCGTTATTATTCCATTGTGAATCAAATATTTGCGTTACATACACGATTGTTGGCCAAAGCCCGATGACCCGGCCGGGCCCGCCTGATAGCGTCCCCGCCATGGCCACCCTCCCCCAGAATCAAAACGTCGCGCCCCTCCGCGAGGAGTCCGACGAGCAAATCGGCTATCGCACGCCGCCCCACAATTTCGAAGCGGAGATGGCGCTGCTTGGCGCCATTCTCACCAACAACCGGGCCTATGAGCGGGTCAGCGAGTTCCTCCGCTCCGACCATTTCGCCGATCCGGCCCATGGCCGCATTTACGAAGCGGCCGCGCGGCTGATCGAAGCCGGCCAGATTGCCGATCCGGTCACGCTCAAGAACTTCTTCGAAGCCGATGGCAGCCTGACCGATGTCGGCGGCACCCAGTATCTCGCCCGCCTCGCCGGCTCGGTCGTCACCTTCGTCAACGCGACGGATTACGGGCGGACGATCTACGACCGTCATCTGAGACGCGCGCTGATCGCCATTGCCCACGACGTGGCCGACCGGGCCCACGACTACGACCTGGATGTCGACGCGATCAAACAGATCGAATTGGCCGAGGAAGGTCTGTTCGACCTCGCCACCTCGGGCAAATACGGCGAGGGGTTCAAGACATTCCAGACGGCGCTGACCGATGCCGTCGATATCGCCCTGGCCGCCTATAAGAGCGACGGCAACGTTACGGGCGTCAGTTCGGGCTTCCCCGATCTGGACGGCATGCTCGGTGGAATGCACAAGGGCGAACTACTGGTCCTCGCCGGCCGACCCTCGATGGGCAAGACGGCCCTGGTCACCAACATGGCCTTCGCCGCCGCCAAGGCCTATCGCGAGGAGATCGCCGAAGACGGCACCAAACGCCAGGTCGATGGCGCGGTGGTCGGTTTCTTCTCGCTGGAAATGAGCGCCGAGGAACTGGCGACCCGTATCCTGGCGGAGGAGGCCCGGATTTCTTCGGCCAAGATCCGCAGGGGCGAGATGGGCCAGGAGGATTTCAACCGTCTGGTCCAGGCCTCGCAACGCCTGGCGGCGGCGCCGTTCTTCATCGACGATTCCGCAGCGCTCTCGGTCTCCGCCATGCGCACCCGCGCGCGCCGCCTGAAGCGCCAGCATGGCCTGTCGCTGATCGTGGTCGACTATCTGCAGCTGTTGCGCCCGCCGACCGAACATCGCGTCGAGAATCGGGTGCAGGAGATCGCGGCCATCACCCGTTCGCTCAAGGCCCTGGCCAAGGAACTCGACGTGCCGGTCATCGCCCTGTCTCAACTCAGCCGCGCGGTCGAACAGCGCGAGGACAAGCGCCCGCAGCTTGCCGATCTGCGCGAATCGGGCACGATCGAGCAGGATTCCGACGTCGTCATGTTCGTCTATCGGCCGGAATACTATCTCGAACGCCAGGAGCCCGATCTGGGCACCGACAAGCATATGGAATGGCAGGCGAGCATGGACCGGGTCCATAACCTGGCCGAGGTCATCGTCGCCAAACAGCGCAACGGGCCGATCGGCACCGTGAAACTCTATTTCCGCAAGGAGTTCACCCGGTTCGAAACTTACCAGTCCGACGACCGCTCGCCTGAGCCACTTTGATGGCACGACGGGAAACATGCCGCGCCACCCTTCCTCCTTCGACAGGCTTCGTGTGAGCACACGGCACGCTTTGTCGTGCCGAGCTCCCAGAAGCGCGACGCCATCGCTCGGAAAGGGAGGATGCCGGGACTCGGGGGCCAGGCCATGACCCGCGCCAGGGCCCACGGACGCAGCACCGGCTCCGTCCTTGAAATCGATCTATCCGCGATCCAAACCAACTATCGGCGGCTTCTCGCCGAACTGAACGGCGTCGCGTCCGCCGCCGTGGTCAAGGCCGACGCCTACGGGCTGGGCGCCGATCGCGTTGCATCCGCCCTGCGGTCCGTGGGCTGTCGCGTCTTTTTCACCGCCCATCTGGGAGAAGCCGCCGATCTGCGCGCGGCCCTTCCCGATGTCGAGATTTTCGTCCTGAACGGCGCCCTGCCCGGCGCGGAAGCCGATTTGGCCGCCCTCGACCTGCGCCCCGTGCTGAACAGCCTCGATGACCTGGACCGTTGGACTGGATTGGCCCGCTCCCTGGGCCGGATCCTGCCGGCTGCGCTGCATCTCGACACCGGCATGGCGCGGCTGGGCCTGCCGCCGAGCGAAATCGACCGTCTGGTGGCGGAGCCCGATCGATTGGACGGCGTCGCCCTGCACTACATCATGAGCCATCTCGCCTGCGCCGAGGAGCCAGGCGATCCGATGAACGAGGCACAATGCCACGCCTTCGAGGCGGCGCGCGCCCGCCTCCCCGCGGCGCCGGCCTGTTTCGCCAATTCCTCCGGCATCTTTCTCGGCCCCCGCTTCCACTTCGACCTCGCCCGGCCGGGCGTCGCCCTCTACGGCGCGAATCCGACGCCGGGCCGGTCCAATCCGATGGCCGGAACGGTGCGCTTGTCGGCCCCCATCCTTCAGGTCCGCGCAATTGACCCTCCTGCTAGTGTTGGTTACGGTGCGACCCACAAAATCGACCGCCCAGCACGTATTGCTACGGTCGCGGTCGGTTACGCCGACGGATACCTTCGGTCGCTCAGCAGCAGCGGCCGGTGTCATTTGGGGGGGTATGATGTGGGGGTCGCGGGGCGCGTTTCGATGGACCTGATCACCTTGGACGTGAGCGAGGTGCCGGCCGAAGTCGCCCATCCCGGCGCCGAGGTCGAGATCATCGGGCCGAACCAGACGATCGACCAAGTGGCGGAGCGAGCAGGCACCATTCCCTACGAAATTCTCACCAGCCTCGGCCAACGCTACAGCCGCACCTACACGGGCGGAACGCCATAGCCATGCCCGTTCTCGCACCCATCGGACGGGTCTTTCTGGCTTTCCTTGCGGCCACCGGGCGCCTTGGAACTTTCGCGATGACGGGCGTCTCGCATTGCGCCCGCCCCCCCTTCTTCCCGCGCCTGATCGGCCATCAGATGGTCGAGATCGGCTATTTCTCCCTGCCCGTGGTCGGCATGACCGCGATCTTCACGGGCATGGTCCTGGCCCTGCAAAGCTATACCGGCTTCGCCCGGTTCAACGCCGAATCGGCGATCGCAGCCGTCGTCGTGCTGTCGATCACACGCGAGTTGGGCCCGGTTCTCGCCGGCCTGATGGTCGCCGGACGGATCGGCGCGGCCATGGCGGCCGAAATCGGCACCATGCGGGTGACCGAACAGATCGACGCCCTGACCACCCTGTCCACAAACCCGTTCAAGTATCTGGTCGCCCCGCGCCTGATCGCGGCGGTGGCGATGCTGCCCTGTCTGGTGGTCTTCGCGGATATCATCGGCGTGTTCGGGGGCTATCTGATCAGCGTCTACAAGCTCGGCTTCAACCCGAACACCTATCTGAAGCTGACCTGGGATTTCCTGGAGCCGCTCGACGTCATCTCCGGCCTCGTCAAGGCCGCCGTCTTTGGCTTCCTGGTCGCCCTGATGGGCTGCTATCACGGCTATCATTCCAAGGGCGGCGCCCAGGGGGTGGGTCTGGCGACGACCAATGCCGTCGTCTCGGCCTCGATCCTGATCCTCGCCTTCAACTACATCATCACGGCCCTGTTCTTCGGAACATGAGCGCCACCACGCCCAAGATCGCCCTTCGCGACCTGAAGAAGCGCTTCGGGGACAAACGCGTCCTGACGGGCTTGGACCTGGTAGTAGCGCCAGGCGAATCGATCGTCGTGATCGGCGGCTCGGGCACTGGGAAATCTGTGCTGATCAAATGCATCATGGGACTGCTCCAACCCGACGAGGGCAGCATCCGCATCGATGGCGAAGAAGTCGTCGGCATGCGCGGCTCCGAGCGCGAAAAGGTCATGCGAAAATTCGGCATGCTGTTCCAGAGCGCCGGCCTGTTCGACAGTCTAACGGTCTGGGAAAACGTGGCATTCGGCCTGATCCAGGCGCAGGGCATGGCGAGGGACGAGGCAAAAGCCGTCGCCCATGAGAAAATGGCCCAGGTCGGGCTGGGCGAAGAGGTCGGCGCGCTTTCCCCGGCCGAACTCTCCGGCGGCATGAAGAAACGGGTGGGTCTGGCGCGCGCCATCGCGACCGATCCGGAGATCATCTTCTTCGACGAGCCGACGACGGGGCTGGACCCGATCATGGGCGATATCATCAACGACTTGATCATCGATTGCGTGAAGGAACTGGGCGCCACCGCGCTGACCATCACCCATGACATGGCCAGCGCCCGCAAGATCGGCGACCGCATCGCCATGCTGTTCGGCGGTGAGATCATCTGGGACGGCACGGTTGACGAGGTCGACCGGGCCGACAATCCCTATGTCGAGCAGTTCATCAACGGCCTGGCCGAAGGCCCGATCCAGGCGGCCACGGCGTGATCGGCTCACCGACTGCGCCGAATCCGGGCCGAACCCCAGCGTCTTTGGCGGAAGGAGCGGCCTGACTCTTGGCGCGCGCGGTATCCCGTTTCGTCTGTCAGGCCTGCGGTGCGGAGCACCGCAAATGGGCCGGGCGTTGCGACGCCTGCGGCAAGTGGAATTCCATCACCGAAGAGGCCGCGGCCAAGCCGATTCCCGGCGGTCTCAAAGCCGGCAAGGCGAAACGCGGGCGCGGCATCGAGTTCGTCGGTCTCGAGGGCGAGGCACAGGCGCCGCCGCGCCGCATCACGGGTTTGGCCGAGTTCGACCGGGTCACCGGCGGTGGTCTCGTCCCAGGCTCGGCCCTGCTGGTCGGCGGCGATCCCGGCATCGGTAAATCCACCGTCCTGCTGCAGGCTGCCGCCGGGCTGGCCGCGCGCGGCCACCGCTGCGCCTATATCTCGGGCGAGGAAGCCGTCGATCAGATCCGCATGCGCGCCGAGCGCCTCGGTCTTTCCAAGACGCCGGTCGAGATCGCGGCGGCGACCGATCTGCGCGAAATCCTCGCCGGTCTCGACACCGCCGATCCGCCCGCCCTGGTCGTGATCG
>JAQCGR010000160.1 GCA_027619995.1 Pseudomonadota bacterium
CTTTTGGCGAGGGCGCGCTGAGCGGTCTGGACCTGCAGGTCGAGCCGGGCGCGGCGCGGGCCCTGGATGGCGGCGTGGCGGCGACCGATCCGCGGCTGGCGGGCCTCGGCGCGCGGATCTATGCCCCTCCCGCCGCGATCGAGGCCCTCGGCCTCGCCCCGGCGACCGCAGAGGATTACGACGCCTTGCGCCTGACCCTGGGCATCCCCGACGGCAGCCGCGACCTGGGAATCGAGAAGGCCACCTTGCTGGACAACAATTTCGAGGAACTGAACGGCGTCGACTGGAAGAAGGGTTGCTATGTCGGGCAGGAAGTGACCGCCCGGATGCATTATCGCGGCCTGATCCGCAAACGCCTGGTGCCCGTGCGGATCGAAGGCCCGATGCCGGAGCCGGGTGAGCCCGTGACAGCGGGCGAGAAGGAGGTCGGCGAGATGCGTTCGGGTCTCGGGGACGGTGGGCTCGCCCTGCTGCGGATCGACGCCCTGAAGGGCGAGGCGCCGCTGCGCGCGGGGCAGGCGGTGATTACCCCCCGGGTGCCGCAATGGTTGGCTCCTAGTCTGAAAGACGCCGGCTGATCCCGCCCGCGGCCTAGGCGTCGCGCTCGATCTTCGTCGCCAGAGCAGCCTGGGCGGCGGCGAGGCGGGCTATGGGAACCCGATAAGGCGAGCAGGAAACGTAGTCCAGGCCGACCTCCTCGCAGAACCGGATCGAGGCGGGATCTCCGCCATGTTCCCCGCAAATGCCGAGTTTGAGGTCGGGGCGGGTGGCGCGTCCGCGCTCCACCGCGATAGAAACCAGTTCGCCCACCCCGTCGCGATCCAGGGAGACGAAGGGGTCCTGCTCCAGAATCCCCTGATCGCGGTAGCTTTCGAGGAAATTGCCCGCGTCGTCGCGCGACAGGCCGAAAGCGGTCTGGGTCAGGTCGTTGGTGCCGAAGCTGAAGAATTCGGCGGTCTGGGCGATATCCCCGGCGCGCAGGGCGGCACGCGGCAGCTCGATCATGGTGCCGACGAGATAAGTCACCGTCTCGCCCGCCTCCTCCATCACCTGGCCCGCCACGCGGTCGATCATGGTCTTTAGCAAATCCAGTTCGGCCCGGGTCGCGACCAGGGGGATCATGATCTCGGGCACCACGGGATTGCCGGTCGAGCGGCCTGCGTCAATGGCCGCCTCGAGAATGGCGCGGGCCTGCATCTCGTAGATTTCGGGATAGGTGATGCCCAGACGACAGCCGCGATGGCCCAGCATCGGATTTGATTCGTGCAGCCGCGCGGCCCGGTGGCGCACCACAGCGACATCGACCCCGGCTGCGGCGGCGACCTGCTCGATCTCCTCATCGGTGCCGGGCAGGAATTCGTGCAGCGGCGGATCGAGCAGACGGATCGTGACGGGCCGCCCTTCCATGACCTCGAACAATTCCTTGAAGTCGCCGCGCTGCATCGGGCCGATCTTGTCCAGGGCGGCGCGGCGCCCGGCCTCGTCCTCCGCGACGATCATCTGGCGCATGGCGACGATGCGCTCGCCCTCGAAGAACATATGCTCGGTCCGGCACAGGCCGATGCCCTCGGCGCCGAAGCGCATGGCGGCGCGGGCGTCGACCGGCTGATCGGCATTGGCGCGCACGGCCATGCGGCGCATGCCGTCGGCCCATTCCATGATCGTGGCGAAATCGCCGGTCATCTGGGGCTCGATCGTGCGCACGCGGCCGATCATGACCTCGCCCGTCGCGCCATCGATGGTGATTTCCTCGCCCTCCAGAACCTGGCGTCCGGCGACCGAAAGGCTGCGCTTGATGTAGTCGATGCGCAGATCGCCCGCGCCGGCGACGCAGGCGCGCCCCATGCCGCGGGCGACCACGGCGGCGTGGCTGGTCATGCCGCCGCGTGCCGTCAGGATGCCGCGCGCCGCGTGCATGCCGTGGATATCCTCGGGACTGGTCTCGATCCGCACCAGGATCACGTCCTCGCCGCGCTTCGACCGCGCCTCGGCCTCATCCGCGCTGAACGCCACGACGCCCGAGGCCGCGCCCGGCGAGGCGGGCAGACCGCGCGTGAGGACCACGCGCTCGGCATCCGGATCGAGGCGGGGGTGGAGAAGCTGGTCGATGGCGGCCGGGTCGAGCCGGCCGATCGCCTCGGTCTTCTCGATCAGATCCTCGTGCACCATGTCCACGGCAATCTTGATGGCCGCCGCCGCCGTGCGCTTGCCGTTGCGGGTCTGCAGCATCCAGAGCTTGCCCTGCTGGATGGTGAATTCAATGTCCTGCATGTCCCGGTAATGGGCTTCCAGCGTCGCCCGGATATCCATCAGGGCGGCGAAGGCAGCCGGCATGACCTCTTCCATCGCCGGGGCATCGTCGTTGCTGGCCGTCTTGCCCGCGATCGTCAGGGGCTGGGGCGTGCGGATGCCGGCGACCACGTCCTCGCCCTGGGCGTTGACCAGGAATTCGCCGTAGAAGGCGGCATCCCCGGTCGAGGGATTGCGGGTGAAGGCCACGCCGGTCGCGCAGTCCTGGCCCATATTGCCGAAGACCATGGCCTGGACATTGACCGCCGTGCCCCATCCGGCGGGAATATCGTGCAGGCGGCGATAGGTGATGGCGCGCTGATTCATCCAACTGCCGAAGACCGCGCCGATCGCGGCATCGAGCTGGGCGCGCGGGTTCTGGGGAAAGGGTTCGCCCCTTTCCTCCCGTACCTTGGCCTTGTAGGCCGCGACCAGTTCTTCCAGGGCGGCGGCGTCGAGTTCGGTGTCCAGGGTGACGTCCCGGTCGTCCTTGGCTTCCTGCAGAAGCTCCTCGAAATGGTAGTGATCGACCCCCAGGACGACATCGCCGAACATCTGGATGAAGCGGCGATAGCTGTCGAAGGCGAAGCGGCGGTCGCCCGAGCGGGTGGCGAGCCCTTCGACCGTCTCGTCGTTGAGGCCGAGATTGAGCACGGTGTCCATCATGCCCGGCATCGAGGCCCGGGCGCCGGAGCGGACGGAAACCAGAAGCGGATTCACGGGATCGCCGAAACGCGCGCCCACGCTGGCCTCGACCGCCGCCAGGGCGGCGGCGATCTGGCCGTCCAGATCCTCCGGATAGTGCCGGTCATGGGCGTAGTAATGGGTGCAGACCTCGGTCGAAATGGTGAAGCCCGGCGGCACCGGCAGGCCGATATTGCTCATCTCCGCCAGATTGGCGCCCTTGCCACCCAGCAGTTCGCGCATCTCGGCACGGCCCTCGGCCGTCCCGTCGCCGAAACTGTAGACCCACTTGGTCCCGGTCATCTTTCGCTCAGCCCTCAATTTTGGAAAAATCGGCGACCCGGCCGAGGGTATCCCCGATCCGCGCCAACAGGCGCAGACGGTTAGCGCGCAAGGCCGGGTCGTCGGCGTTCACGGTGACGCCTTCGAAAAACGCATCGACAGGCGCGCGCAACCGCGCCATGGCCGCCATCGCAGCGGCGAAGTCCTCGTCGGCGAGAGCCGTCTCGAAAGCGCCGGATGCCCGGTCCAGAGCTTCGCCCAGGGCCTTTTCCTCGGCCTCGGCGTAAAGCGCGGGATCAGGTGGCCCCTCGAGCGCAGCGCCATCCTTCTTGCTTTCGATACCGACGATATTCGCGGCCCGCCGATAGGCGGTCAGGAGATTTGAGCCGTCCTCCGCCGCCAGGAAGGCAGCCAGCGCCTCGACCCGCGCGAGCAAGCGGACGAGATCGTCCTCGCCGCCCAGGGCGAAGACGGCGGCGACCAGATCGTGGCGCACGCCCTCTTCGCGCAGATGAACCTTGAGGCGGTCGGCGAAGAATTCGAGCAGGCCATCGGCCACGACCTCGCCACGGACTTGGCCCGCCGTCTCGGCGTGAAGATGCGCTGCCTTGTGGAAGATATCGGACAGACCCAGACGCAGGCCGTTCTCCAGAATAAGGCGGATCACGCCGAGCGCGGCGCGGCGCAAGGCATAGGGATCCTTGGAACCAGTCGGCTTTTCGTCGATCGCCCAGAATCCGACCAGGGTGTCGATCTTGTCGGCCAGGGCGACCGCGACGGAAACCGGCGCGGTCGGGCAGGCATCGCCGGGGCCGAGCGGCGAGTAATGGTCGCGAATGGCATCCGCGACGGCTTGGTCCTCGCCATCGGCCAGCGCGTAGTAACGGCCGATCAGGCCCTGAAGTTCCGGGAACTCGCCAACCATCTGGCTGACCAGATCGGCCTTGCAGAGACGCGCGGCGGAACGGGTCTTATCCCGATCCGCGCCCGGCACATGACCCGCGATATCCGCCGCCAGCGCCTGGAGCCGGTCAACCTTTTCGTCGAGGGTGCCGAGCTTGGCGTGGAAAACCACGGTTCGCAGCGCCGGAGCCCGGCTGGCCAGGGAGTCGCGGCGGTCCTGGTCCCAGAAGAAGCGGGCATCGGACAGCCGTGCGCGCAGCACGCGCTCGTTCCCCGCAACCACGGCCGCACCGCCATCGGCGGCATCGATATTCGCCACGACCACGAAGCGGGGCGCCAAGGCACCGTCCGAATCCTCAACCGCGAAGTATTTCTGGTGGGTCCGCATCGCCGTGGAAAGCACTTCGGGCGGCAGATCCATGAAGCGGTCGTCAATCCGCCCCATCAGCGGCATGGGCCATTCGACCAACCCCGCGACCTCGTCGAGCAGGCCCGCATCCGGGGTCACGGACAGGCCTTCGGCCCCCGCCCGGGCGCCCGCGCCCTCGAGAATCGCGGCCTTGCGCTCCTCGCGATCGAGCATGACGAAGGCGGTGTGCAGTTTATTTCGATAATCTTCGAAGGATGAAACGGAAAACGGCTCCGGCGCCATGAAAAGATGGCCGCGCGCCGCATTTCCGAAAGCCAGGGATGCGCCCGCCCCGAGATCGAAAGCGCCGGACAGGGGCTTTCCGTCAAAAATCGCCAGAATGCTGTGTAGCGGCCGGACATAGCGCGCGGACAGCGCGCCCCAACGCATCGATTTCGGCCAGGGCAGGCCGTGCACCGCGGATTCGATCAGACCCGCCAGGACATCGCCTGTGGACCTGCCTTCAGCCTTGCCGACAGCGAAGTAGAATTCGCTACCCTTGATCTCGCGGATCTCGCATTGCTCGATCGATTCGAGGCCGACCGAACCGAGAAAGCCCTGGATCGCCTTGTCCGGCGCGCCGACTCGCGGCCCCTTGCGCTCCTCCTCCAGGTCCGGTTGACGCTCCGGCAGGCCGTCCACGACCAGGGCCAAGCGGCGCGGCGTCACGAAAGCCTCGGCCCTCTCGAAGGTGAGACGGGCCTCCTTGAGCCCATCGGTCACCAGGCGTTTGAGGTCCTCGGCCGCACGGGCCTGCATCCGCGCCGGGATTTCCTCGCTGAGCAGTTCGAGCAGAAACTCAGCCATGGCCCTAGGCCACCTGACTTTCGAGCCAGGCCTCGCAGCAGGCCTTGGCGAGGGCGCGGACACGGCCGATATAGCCGGCGCGTTCGGTCACGCTGATCACGCCACGGGCATCGAGCATGTTGAACAGATGGCTGGCCTTGATGCATTGGTCATAGGCCGGCAAGGCGAGCTTGGCGCCGCCTTCGAGGATCATCCGGCACTCGGCCTCGGCATCCTCGAAATGGCGCGCGAGGCGCGTCGTGTCGGCCCGCTCAAAGTTGTACGCGGAATATTGCTTCTCGGCCTGGAGGAAGACGTCGCCGTAGCTCATGGCGCCCGCGCCCTCGACCCCGTTCCAATCGAGGTCGTAGACGTTTTCAACCCCCTGGACATACATCGCCAGGCGTTCGAGCCCGTAGGTGAATTCGACCGAGACCGGATGGCAGTCGATCCCGCCGACCTGCTGGAAATAGGTGAACTGGCTGACCTCCATGCCGTCGCACCAGACCTCCCAACCCAAACCCCAGGCGCCCAGGGTCGGGCTTTCCCAATCATCCTCGACGAAACGGATGTCATGGGCCATCGGATCGATGCCGAGGGCGGCGAGGCTGCGCAGATAGAGCTCCTGCGAATCGGCCGGCGAGGGCTTCAGGATCACCTGATACTGGTAATAATGCTGCAAGCGGTTCGGATTCTCGCCGTAGCGCCCGTCGGTCGGCCGGCGCGAGGGCTGGACATAGGCCGCGCGCCAATGGGCCGGGCCCAGGCTCCGCAGGGTCGTCGCCGGATGGAAGGTCCCGGCGCCGACCTCCATATCGTAGGGCTGAAGCAGCACGCAGCCTTGTTCGGCCCAGAAGGCATGAAGCTTCAGGATCAGCGATTGGAAGCTGGTATTGGCGCGTGTCGCGGTCATGGGAAGCCCGCAGGGTCTGGGGTTGCGGCGGACCCTATTGCCGCCGCCGGGACGGGTCAAGCGGACGGCCGGTCGGGGTCGGTCCTAGCCGCGCACGGGACAGTCCGCTCGCGCGCATTGTGGGCTCGTGCCGCGCGCGTAATAGACACCGCAGGCCGGGCAATCGGCCATCTCCTCGACCGGCCGTTTAGCCGGGGAGGGGCGTTCAGCCTTGTCCTTGTCTTTGACCTTCGCCCGCCGCCGCCGGTCATGCATGGACGCACGCTCGCCGCGATGGGCCTCGAACCGCTGGAGCATGCGCGATCCGAACCAGACCGCCAGCAGGACGCCGACGAGGAGCAAAAGCTCCTTAAAACCGATGCCGAACATGAACCCCCGGGACGGCGCACGGCATCAAAGCCTAAGATAGCGCCCGCTAGAGACCGAAACGCGACCAATATAGCCGCTCTTCCGCCGCCGCGATAAGCGTTCCGGCCCAATCGCCGCCGACCGCGCCCGCGAGACCGCCCGACAGTCCGCCGTCGGACCCGATTCCGAAACGGCGCCGCAGCCAGCCGCGCTCGCCCTCGATTTTCTGAAAGCGCACCTTGTCGCCGAAACGCGCGCGCATGACCGAGCGTAGATCGCCGAGGCCGTCGATCAGGCCCATCGAGAGGGCGCGGGTGCCGATCCAGACATCGCCGCTGTAGAGATCCTCCTCGGACGCCTTGAGGCGCGTGCCGCGCCGCCCCGCGACCAGATCGCGAAACGCCTTATGGGCGTCGTCCTGGATGCCGCGCAGAAATTCCACGTCCTCCGGCCGTTCGTCGAGGAACGGGTCGAGCCGGGCCTTGCGCGGGTCGGTGGCATGGATTCGCCGCTCGACCCCCAGGCGTTCGATCAGCCCCTTGAAGCCGAAGCCCGAGGAAACGACGCCGATAGAGCCGATGAGCGAAGATTCGTCGGCGAAAATCTCATCCGCCGCGCAGGCCAGCATATAGCCGCCCGATGCAGCGACATCCTCGGCAAAGGCGAAGACGGGCACACCCTTCTCCGCCGCATGGGCGCGGATGCGCTTGTGAATGAGAGCCGATTGGGCGGCCGAGCCGCCGGGCGAGTTGATCGCCAGGGCGACGGCCGACAGATGGCGCGGCTTGAAGGCACGCTCGATCGGGCCGGCCAAGGAGGCCAGGCTGAGTCCCTTGCGCATCGGACCCATCTGGCCGACCACGCCGGAGAGGGACAGCACAGTGACGAGCGGCTTGGGCGCTGCCAAGGCCGCGGGGAGGATTCGGGAGAGGAAAGCTGGTTTTGTCATGGGAGCATAGGTGGGGTCGCGCAGGCCCGGGAGCAAGGACTAAGCGCCGAGGGCCAATTCCTGGCCATCGCGCAGCACCGCACGGGCCTGCTCGGTAAAGCTCCCGCCAGCCTCGTGCAGGACCATGCCGGGCGAAATGACAGCCGGCGCGCGGCTGCCCTTGCGCGCCTGGACGAGGACGAGCTTGGCGGGCCGGCCC
>JAQCGR010000161.1 GCA_027619995.1 Pseudomonadota bacterium
GGACCGACCGTGTGGATGACAGGGCGCGCGGGCAGGTCATGGCCCCCGGCGATGCGCGCCTGCCCCGTGGGGCAGCCGCCGAGCGTCCGGCATTCGGCCAGCAGGCCCGGCCCGGCCGCGCGATGGATCGCGCCGTCCACGCCGCCGCCGCCCAACAGGCTCTCATTGGCGGCGTTCACGATGGCGTCGATCTCAAGGCGCGTGATATCGCCCGCGACGATCGAAAGCCGGGCCGCCACCCCGTCGCGACCCCCGCCTAGAGGCCGAGCACCGTCTCGGCCGTCACCAGATCGTAGCCGAGGTCATGCGCGACCGCTTCGTAGGTCACCTGGCCGGCATGGACATTGAGGCCATGGCGCAGATGGACATCGTCGGTCAGGGCCTGGCGCCAGCCCTTCTCGGCCAGGGCGAGGGTGAAGGGCAGGGTCGCGTTGTTGAGGGCGAAAGTCGAGGTGCGGGCCACGCCGCCCGGCATGTTCGCCACGCAGTAATGCACCACCCCGTCGACGACATAGGTCGGCTTGTCATGGGTGGTCGGCTTGCTGGTCTCGAAACAGCCGCCCTGGTCGATCGAGATATCGACCAAGACCGCGCCGTTGCGCATCTCCTTGACCATCTCCCGCGTCACCAGCTTGGGCGCGGCGGCACCGGGCACCAGCACCGCGCCGATCACCAGATCGGAATTCAGGACATGCTTTTCGATCGCGTCGACCGTCGCGAAGATCGTGTTCAGGGTCGCGCCGAACTGGGTGTCGAGCTCGTAGAGCCGGCGCAGATTCTTCTCGATCACCGTGACCCGGGCCTCCATGCCCACGGCCATGCGCGCCGCGTTGGTCCCGGCCACGCCGCCGCCCAGGATCAGGACATCAGCCGCCTGCACGCCGGCCACGCCGCCCAGCAGCACGCCGCGGCCGCCGGCCTCCTTCTCGAGACAGCGCGCGCCGGCCTGGACCGACATGCGGCCCGCGACCTCGCTCATCGGGGCGAGCAGGGGCAGGCCGCCGCCCTGGCCGGTCACCGTCTCGTAGGCGATGCCGGTGCAGCCGGAATCGACCATGCCCTGGGTCAGCGCCTTGTCGGCCGCGAGATGAAGATAGGTGAAGAGCACCTGGCCTTCGCGCAGCATGGCGATTTCGACCGGCTGGGGCTCCTTCACCTTGATCACCATTTCGGCCTCGGCGAAGACCGTCTTGGCGTCGGGCGCGATGCGCGCGCCGGCCGCCTGGTAATCCTCGTCGGTCAGGCCGATGCCGTTCCCGGCATTCGTTTCGATCATCACGTCATGGCCGTGATGGACGAGCTCCCGCACGCTGGAAGGGACCAGGCCGACCCGGTATTCGTGAGTCTTGATCTCCTTCGGCACACCGATAAGCATCGTTACCTCCGTCCAAACACGCGTGAAACCAGGGTTGAAGAAGCGCGAGCATGGGGGGGCGGCCAAGGCCGGTCAACCCCGCCATCCGGGCCTAAGCGGGTGCCGATCGGTCGTTGCGCGACTCGCGCGCGCCGCGCCGCGCCAGGTACAGCGCGAGGGCTATCGAAGGGATTCCGGCGGCCGCGACGAAGACGAAGAAATTCGCATAGGCGGCCGGGTTGAGCACCGCGCCGGTGGCCGGATCGACGGCCAGGCCCAGGCGCTCGGCGATGGTGCCCGACCAGCCGCCGAGGAACTTGCCCGGCAGGGTCATGAGCGAGCTGAACAGGGCATATTGCGTGGCCGTGTAGGTCGCGCTGGTCAGGCTGGAGAGATAGGCGATGAAGACCGAGCCGGCATACCCGCCCGTCAGGTTATCCGCCCCGATCGCGGCATAGAGCATCCCGATATCGTGGCCGAACAGGGCAAGGGCGGCGAAGCACAGATTGGTCGTTGCGATCATCGCCGCGGCGAGGACGAGGGGGCGCATCAGCCCGAAACGCGCGATAGCGAAGCCACCCAGGAAGGCGCCCAGGATCGTGGCGAAGAGACCGAAGCCCTTGACCACCGTCGCCACCTCGATCTTGGTGAAGCTGAGGTCGAAATAGAACTTGCTGGCAATCGACCCCATCATCACGTCGCTGATCCGGAAGACGCCGACGAAGAGCAGGATGGCGATGGCCAGCATGCCGTAGCGGCGCAGGAAATCCGCCAGGGGTGCCACCACCGCGCCGAGGAACCAGGCCGCAATCGCGCGCGATTTTTCGCCCATGCCGGGGCTGCGCGAGAGGAAAGCCTGTACGCTGGGCTCCGCCCGGTAGGAGGGCGCCGTGGCCGAGCTCTCCGGCTCGCGAATTACCAGGGCCGTGACGATGCCCACCAGACTCAACCCCGCCATCACCAGATAGGCCGTGCGCCAGTCGTAGATCTCGGCCAGGGCGAGAGCGCCGGCGCCCGCCGCCAGGAGGGCGATGCGGTAGCCCAGCTGGTAGGTCGCGGCCATAGCACCCTGCAGGTCGCGCTCGACCGCCTCGATCCGGTAGGCGTCGATCGCCACATCCTGGGTCGCGCTGGAGAAGGCGACGAGCAGGGCGGCGGCGGCGACCAGCCCGAGACTTTCCCGCGGATCGATATGGGCGAGGGCGACCAAGCCGATGGCGATGCCGGTCATGCCGATCAGCATCCAGCTGCGCCGCCGCCCCAGCCGCGCGCCGAGCAGGGGCAGGCGGACATGGTCGAGCACCGGTGCCCAGAAGAACTTGATCGAATAGGTCAGGCCGATCCAACTGAAGAAGGTGATGGTGCTGGGCTCCAGCCCCGATTCGGCGAGCCAGAAGGAAAGTGTCGAGAAGACGAGCAGGAAGGGCAGGCCGGCCGAGAAGCCGAGAAAGGTCATGCCGATGACGCGCGGCCGGCAATAGATCGCGAAGCCCTGAGCCCAGCCCCGGTCACCCGTTGTGCGGCCACCCGTTGTGCGGTCAGCCGTTATGCGGCCGGCCGCGTCCCGCCCTTCCTTCTCGGGGGCGGCCATGGGCGATCAGGCCGGGCGGCGCGCGGCGGTGACGAGACCGGCGAGCGAGGATTCCGGCCGGGCGCCGAGATGGGAAATCGCTTCCGCTGCGGCCAATCCGCCGAGCCGCGCGCATTCCGCCGGGGTGAAATCGCGCACCGCGCCGTAGAGGAAGCCGGCGGCATAGAGATCGCCCGCCCCGGTCGTGTCCACGACCCGGTCGACGGGCGCGGCCGGAACGGCATGGGTCTCCTGTCCGGCGACGACGACGGAGCCCTTCTCGCTGCGGGTCAGCGCGACCAGTGCGCAGCGCCCGCGCACCGCGGCCAGGGCGGCATCGAAATCGGCGGTCTCGTAGAGGGCGGCGATTTCGATCTCGTTGGCGAAGAGGATATCGACGTGGTTTTCGACCAGATCGCGGAACTCGGCCCGGTGGCGTTCGACGCAGAACGGGTCCGACAGGCTCAGCGCCACCCGCCGGCCCGCGCCATGGGCGATTTCCGCCGCCTTCAGAAAAGCCTGCTTCGCGCGCGGCGGATCCCAGAGATAGCCTTCCAGATAGGTGACCTCGGCGCTTTCGATCACGGCCGGATCGACATCCTCCGGCCCCAGATCGACGGCCGCGCCCAGAAATGTCTGCATGGTGCGCTGGGCGTCCGGCGTCACGAGCACGAGGCAGCGGGCGGTGGGCGGCCCGGCGGCGGCGAAGGCGGTCTCGAAGCTGGTTCCGGCGGCGCGGATGTCATGGGCGAAAACGGCGCCCAGCTGGTCGTCGCGCACCTTGCCGATAAAAGCCCCGCGCCCGCCCAGGGAGGCCAGCCCGGCCAGGGTATTGGCGGCGGAGCCGCCGGACATCTCGACCCCCGGCCCCATGGCCGCGTAGAGCGTTTCGGCGGCATCGGCATCGACCAGGGTCATGGCGCCCTTGGCGAGGCCATGGGTTTGGAGAAAGCCGTCCTCGGCATGGGCCAGGACATCGACGATCGCATTGCCGATCCCCACGACGTCGAGCGAAGCCTTTGCCATGCATCTGCCTTTCATGCCGTCCGAACGGCCCGGCCGAGGGCCGAGCGCGGCGCAGTATAGCGGCGGGCCGGGACGCGGCAACCGGCGCCCGGCATATGACGGGCGCTTGTCCGGCAAGAACGGGTCGGGTATCACCGGGCGATGATGGCCGTCCCCCAACGCAGCGTGCCGCGCCGATGATCAAGCAAGCTCTCCTGGGCCTCGCCCAGCTCAACGATCCGCGGGTCCGGCGGATCGTCTGGCTGAGCGTGGCCATTACCCTCGCCAGCCTGACCGTTCTCGTCCTGCTCGCCTGGGAGGCCCTCAACTGGGTCACCTTCTTCGAGGACGGCACCCTGGAATGGCTCGCCGATCTGGTCGCCGGACTGGGCGCGACAATCCTGGTAATCCTGCTGACTCCGGCCGTGGTCGGTCTGGCCTCCAGCTTTTTTCTGGAGAGCGTCGCCGATGCCGTGGAGGCCCGCCACTATCCCGCCCTGCCGCCGGCACGGGAACAGCCGATCACCGAGGCCGTCGTGCTCGCGCTGCGTTTTACCGGATTGGTGCTTGTCCTCAACCTCCTGGCCCTGCCTCTCTATTTCATTCCTCCCCTGAATCTCTTTGTTTTCTACGGTTTGAACGGCTATCTTCTGAGCAAGGAATATTTTGAACTGGTGTCCCTGCGCCGCCTCGACCGGGCAGGCGCGCGGACCGCGTGGCGTCGCGGACGAGGCCGATTTTTCGTTGCCGGCCTGTTTATTGCAGGACTCGCCAGCGTGCCGGTGGCGGGGCTGCTGACCCCGGTGGTCGCCACCGCCTTCATGGTCCATGTGTTCGAAACGGCACGGCAGCGCGCTCTGAAGCGCGGCGATATCGGGACCAAGAATGATCCGGGCAATGATCCGGGCTTCGGTTCGGGGGGACCACGCGCCGGGGATCGGGGCGGCAGGGTTCGGGGCAAAGGAGAGGCGGATGTTCCGCAAAAAACGGGCAGGTGAGGCGAGCGAGGGGGCGAGCACGGCCAATGGCGCCGGCGCGAAGGAGACCCCGCTGAAGTTCAAGGGCAACACCTCGGTTCCCCATGGCGCACGCGTGCCGCCGACTCCCGGCGCACCGCCGGCCGAGTCCGGGCGGAAGGCGCCCGAGGTTCCCGCGATCGTGCGCCGCGCGGCCGAGCCGCGGCCGGCGCCGCTGCAGGGCGAAGGCAAGAAGCTGGTGGTCGGCCGCGATATCGCCCTGAACGGCGAGATCAGTGCCTGCGACCGCCTGATCGTCGAAGGCGAGGTCAACGCCAAACTGGCCGATTGCTGGGAGATCGAGGTCTCCGACGGCGGCGCCTACAAGGGCGCGGCCGAGATCGAGAACGCGGATATCGCGGGCCTGTTCGAGGGCGAAATGACCATCCGCAACCGGCTGATCATTCGCAACACGGGCATCGTCCGAGGCAAGATTCGCTATGGCATCATCGAGATTCAGCCGGGCGGCCTGATTTCGGGCGATGTCGAGGAACTGGATCAGGGGCCCAATCTCAAGGCCGTGTCCAGCCGTTCCAGTTCGCCTTTCCCGCCCGCGCCGCCCCGGCCCTAGGCCTCGTCATGATTCGCGCCGCGGCACTCTGCCTCGCTCTCCTCGCCCTCGCGGCATGCACCGAGCATGCCCGCGACCCGGCGGTCGCCCAGATCCCCGCGATCAGCGCGCCGGGCAGCGATTTCAAGGATGCCACCAAGCTCTTCGGCCTGCCCGCAGAAGACATCAACGCCCTGTTCGGCGAACCGCGCCAGACCCGGCGCGACGGCCCGGCGCAGGTTTGGCAATACGCCAACGCGGTCTGCGTCCTCGACCTGTTCCTCTATGCCGACACCGATCCGAGCCGGCCGCATGTGACCTATTTCGAGGCCCGCGAGGATGGCAGCGCCACCCCGGACCCGATGCCCTGCCCGCGATCCCTGCTGCGCCGGGTTCCCCAAGGCGCCTGAAGATCGGGTGAAGCTGGCGATCGGTACCTGATCGCGCCGCCCGGCCGGTCTCCTAAGACCCGTCCCGGCAAGGTCGGATCCTATGCCTGCGTTTTAGCCTTGTAGGCACAGAGAGCGGCCACGGAACAGGCCGTACAGGCCGGCTTGCGCGCCTTGCAGGTATAGCGGCCATGCAGGATCAGCCAGTGATGGGCCCCGCCCTTCCAGCGCGCGGGCACCCGCTTGATCAATTTATCCGCCACCGCCTCGGCGGTCTTGCCGGGCGCCAGGCCGGTCCGGTTGGAAACCCGGAAGACATGGGTGTCGACGGCGATGGTCGGCTCGCCGAAGGCTTCGTTCATCACGACATCCGCGGTCTTGCGACCGACCCCCGGCAGCTTGATGAGCGCGGCGCGGTCGCGCGGCACCTCCCCGCCATGGTCGCGGATCAGCGCCTCGCTCAAGGCGACGACATTCCTGGCCTTGCCGTTGAACAGGCCGATCGTCTTGATCCGCTCGCGCACCCCGTCCACCCCCAGGGCGACCATCTTCGCGGGCGTATCGGCGGCGGCGAAGAGGCCCGGGGTCGCCTTGTTGACCCCGACATCGGTCGCCTGGGCCGAGAGCACCACGGCGACCAGCAGGGTATAGACGCTGCCGTATTCCAGCTCGGTCTTGGGCGCCGGCTTCTCGGCAGCGAGGCGGCGGAAGAATTCGTCGATATCGGCCTTTTTCATGGCCGGCACTTTATGCGGAAATGGGGCAGGGGCAAACTTGCGCGCGCGGTCCGGAAGCATCGCCGTGTGGGCGGCGGCAGCCTATGATCGCCGCCGCGCCCGACCCTTCCCCGAGTTCGAGTTCCCATGCCCCATCGTTTGCGCAACTTCACCATGCTCGGCGTGCTGGCTCTGGCCTGGGGCAGCGGCTATCCCTTCATCAAGATCGTGGTGGAGACGATTCCGCCAGCGACCGTCAGCCTGGCGCGCGCCGGTTTCGGCTTCCTGGTTCTCTTCGCGGTCTTTCTGGCCAAGCGCGAACGCCTGCCGCGCGGCTGGGACAATTGGGGTTGGATCGCCGCCCTCGGCATGCTCGGTTTCGTTCTGCCTCATATCCTGATCACCTGGGGCGCGGCGCGGATCGAAAGCGGGCTCACCGCCATTCTGGTCGGCTCGGCCGCCTTGTTCACCGTGCTTTTCGGGCTGATCATGGAGCGCGCCGAACGCCCGACCCTGCACCATCTCGCCGCCATCGCCCTGGGCTTCGCCGGGATCGTCGTCCTTGTCGGCCCCGATGCCCTGGCCGGGCTGGGCGGGCAGATCTGGGGCCAGCTTTCGGTCGTGGGCGGCGCCGCCTGCTATGGCATCACCTATCCCATCGCCCGGCGCCTGGGCCATCTCTCGCCGGTCGTCAGCGGCATGGCCATCCTGCTCTGCGCCAGCGCGGTCGCCCTCCCGATCAGCCTCCTTTTCGACCGGCCCTGGTTGCTGGAGCCCAGCCCATTGGAACTCGGCGGGTTGGTCTGGCTGGGTGTGGTGTCCTCCGGGCTGGGCGCGATTCTGTTCCTGCGCCTGGTCGCCCTGACCGGGCCGAATTTCGCGACCGTGGTCAATTATCTGGTGCCCCTGGTCGGGGTCGGCCTGGGCGTCGCCGTGCTGGGCGAAACGGTGAGCTGGAACGCCCTGGCCGCCCTTGTCCTGATCCTCTCGGGCATGGCCATCTCCGGGCGCGCGAAGCGGGCGGCGGCCGCACCGGAAGGTTGAGCCGGCGGGTTGAATCGCTCCTCCCGGCGCCAAGGCAAATGCCCTTGGCG